>MHRI01000010.1 GCA_001820935.1 Candidatus Taylorbacteria bacterium RIFCSPHIGHO2_01_FULL_51_15
ACGGAACACTGAATGTCCACCCATCCCTCCTCCCGAAGTATCGCGGGGCGACGCCGATTGAGCATCAGGTATTGAATGACGAACGAGAGGTCGGGGTGTCCATCATGCTTGTGGACGATAAGCTTGATCATGGGCCAATCATCGCGCAGAAACAGATTCAAGATTCAGGATCTAAGATTCAAGAACCGCCAAAAGCGTCAAAGTTACGGGAGACAATGGCGCGTGTGGGTGGAGAAATGCTCGCGGAGGTTATGCCTAAGTGGATCGAAGGAGAAATATCGGCGAAACCGCAGGACCACTTACGAGCAACGTACACTAAAAAACTAGCCAAGACGGACGGGGAAATCAGTTTGTCGGACGACCCTTACCGAAATTTCCTCAAGATTCAAGCGTTCGAAGGCTCCATCGGGACGTACTTCTTTTACTCTCCCTCCGAAGCAACTCCCTTCACCAAAGGGAACAACATCCGCGTCATCATCAAAGACGCGAAATTTGAGGATGGGAAGCTTGTCATTTTACGCGTCATGCCAGAGGGGAAGAGAGAGATGAGTTACGAGGAGTTTTTGCGTGGAGTGAGGAAATAAAAAGGCTTGCAGTAACGCGTTGCAAGCCCTTACGAAACTTTTTCAAAATGGCGAAAGCGGGTATAATCGAGGACACCTACATAGAGCAGGCGTATCCTGGCAATATCGGCTATGAACCAGTGCTCCCCTATAAACGACTTTATCTTCCTTATGTAATATTTAACCGTGCCAGCATCCTTTCCCAAAATCTCTGCAATTCTAACGGGATGTCTGTTTAGGTCCTCAAAAAGAAGATACGCAAGCACATGTCTTGCCCATACTATTCTCGAGTGTCGATCTCTTGAGAGAATCTTTGTTTCGGAAATCCCATAGGCTCGACACACACTTTCCACCAAACAACCGTTATCGGACGCGTTTTTTAGCGGACGCCTGTCAATAATCTCGACACGAAAAGAGACGGGTTTTCCCCTTTTGCGTGGTGGGGGTATACCACGCAATTTGCAGAGCGCAATATTTTGAATGAGGCGAATGCCCTCTCCGGTCATGTTGAACTCAGCTCCTACACTCCTTAAGCTGTGCTGCTTACCGTCAACAAGTCCGAAACGAAGTTCGAGTATGCGTCGCTCTCGTTTTGACAGCGCATCCAGCGCCGCATGAGCTTGCTCAAAAAGTAGGTGCGTATGAGCGACATCACTTGGCAATTCCGCATTAGGGTCTGGAATGATTTCTCCTAACTCCTTACCATTCACTTCTGAAATCTCGCCTACGGAGGCGTCTAGCGAGAAGGAATGCCGTTTCTCGAGTTTAAGAAGTCGCTCAACTTCTGACTCAGGTTGGCCGATTTCCTTCCCGATTTCTTCTGCAGTGGGGGGACGTTTTAGACGCTTGAGGAGCGTTTCAGACGCTCGCCTGATTGGCGCAAGTTTTTGCTCTAGATACGCTGACCGAGAAATTTGATCTCCTTGCTTCGGAATGGCCCGCTGGACAAAATGACGAATCCACCAACGAGCATATGTTGAAAGACGGTTTCCTCCACTTGAATCAAATTTCTCGATTGCTCGAAGCAAACCTAAATTACCTTCCTGCTCGAGGTCAGAAAAGGGGACGCCCCTCCCCTGATATTTCCGAGCAACAGTCCTCACAAGCCATTGATGGCGATTTACAATCTCCGCATGTGCTTCGAGATCCCCGCCAGCCACCCGATCTAATAGTAGGATTTCTTGTTCCTGTGTAAGCTTCTCCGTATGAATCACCTCCTTTTTACCTTTGATTGTTGATGACCAAAACCATCACCAGACTACTTAAGAATCACGATGAAGGCAAGGGATTACCTTGCAAGATATTTCTTTGCCGTTGCTATTTCAAGCGATACCGGTAACACAGACCCTCAAGCTCGCAATAGCCTTCGAAGAACTCCCGCTTGATCCAGTCACGCTCACAATTGCGAGCACCGTGGACAATGCCGATCGGTTGGGATCGGATTTCTGTAATGGTTTCATAGCTTCGCATGTTCGGTAGTTGCGGTTGATTACTTACATGAACATAGCAAAACGAGGCCGACCTTTCAAGGCAGTCGCTATTTGCGGTATGTGGCCGACACCAACTTACTTTAAGAGTATCTGCTCGATGATCACCGGAACTCTGGGCACGTCGCGCTCATCGGTTGAGGTATTGCCAATTCTTTCGACGACATCCATGCCTCTCACTACTTTTCCAAACACCGTGTGGCGGCCATCGAGCCATGGGGTCGCCCCCGCGGTTACGATAAAGAATTGACTGCCGTTGGTGCCGGGGCCCGCGTTCGCCATCGCGAGGACGCCGCGCACGATCTTGTGAGTATTGATCTCATCTTCGAATGTGTAGCCCGGTCCGCCCGTCCCCCAGCGCGCGATCTCTGTGTCATCCTTGCTGAATGGGTCGCCTCCTTGAATCATGAAATTCTTGATGACGCGGTGAAATTTCGTATTGGTGTAAAAACCGGACTGCGCCAGCTTTGTAAAATTCTCAACAGTGTTAGACGCGTCCGCGCCGTAAAACGAGACTTCGATATCGCCCATACTTGTCTTGATGATCGCGCCACTTCTTACTGTAGAAGAAGCTGCGCGTGAAGCGGCTGTTTCTCCCCCACCTCCCGATGAAGTCGCGCTCGAGCGTTCATCCTCGGAGGCGGTATTCGGAGTGTCGGTGGCACCGCTCTTAGATGTGTTCTTGTTCATAAAAAATACGAGAGAAGCCGCGAGAATAATGATACATGCCGCGATAAGACCGATACGATGTGTTGCACTAAGAGCGCTCATAGCCAAATCTACTACTAGCTACTAACTACTATCTACTGTCTACCCACTAATTTCCTCATATACTTCCACCCCGCACGAGCGGGACGCCCAAGATACTGAATGCCTTCGTAACCGCCCTTGAGGAGAGCTTTGGCGATGTACCCTCCTCTTCGCGTCAGAGATCGAAGTTTCCCTTTTCTCGAAGAGAGCTCGCGCCCGATCAAACTTTGCATGTCGTCTATCGCGCTTCGTATGTCACTCTTCTCTGACACCGCGCGAAAGGTCTCCTTTCCTCGATGGATGTTGATTTCAGCGAAAAAGATATCTCCACTCTGGTGGTGCTTGGTGGTCCGCCCAAGCTCAACGTCGATCATGACCGACGGGTCTTCAAAGTTGATGAGCTTCTCCAAGCTCGCGAGACGCTTCTCGAGATACTCGCGAACCGTGCCCTCGAGCACAATGTTTGTGGCTTTAAGATTTAAACGCATTATAGGTTCTAGTGAAAATCTAGTGAAATGATCTTGTGCGGCGCATGGTGGCCGCCGACGATCCGGAGCTCCGCGCCCGCGCCGAACTTCGCTCTGAGAAGCTCAAGCATTCGCCGATTCGCGGCGCCCTGCCTCGCCTCGCACGCGACAGACACATAGAGAAGTTCGCCCTTTTCCGCAATGCCCTCCTCTCTACTCTCGGGAATTACATGCACCTTGATATACACCCCTCAAAGTATATCAGCTTTTTGCGAAAAAACAGCTCCCTAGAACTGGCTTCGAAACCTACCATGGCCGCATCACCTGAAGCCAGTTCTAGTACCATTACTGTTGTGGTACCAGAAATGTTACTCCGCAAAAGCTTGCGATCCTCCTTTTTCTTCTTTGTGTCCAGCCTTGGTGGGGAGCTTTTTTCTTTCGCTCTCTCGCCTTTGCACTCTCGTCTCGTCGAGACCGAAATGATGCGCGACTTCGTGCCACACCGTTTCGATTACCTGCGCTCGTACCTCTTCAAGAGAGGCTGCCTCATGCTCTATGGATTTCTTAAAAATGGTGATCCTATCGGGAAGCACAAGTCCGCCATAGTCCGCCCCCCTCACCGTGCGCGGAACCCCCTCATAGAGGCCAAAAAGTGTCTCGCGGGAACTAAGGCGATGGTCATGCCGCTGCTTAGGCGTCGGTTCTTCCTCTACTAAAAACACGACATTCGTAATCCGTGATCGAAATCGTTCGGGGACCGCTTCGACGCCCTCCCGCACAAACGACTCAAAGACCGAGAGGCTGACGGTATACATTTCTACATTTCTAGATTTTTATGGCTTGTGCGTAGGGCCTTCTTTTTCCAATCTTTTCACCTCCTCCTCAAGTTTCTTCGTGAGGCCCATGAGATCGAGGACTTCTCGTTTCTCGCTTTCGTTCATATCTTCAGGCATGTGCCGAAAGGCTTGCTCCATATTCTCGGCAAAGCGCGCCATTGATCTTTCCATCTGCTTGAAAATGAGCTCGGGAGGGATATTCTTTTTCCCGCGATATTTTATGATCCACCAAAAGTAAACGCACTTCACTTTGATGAATGGCCAGAGCGTGTATCGGAGGTAATTCATGGCAGAGCTGTAGCGAACTTAGCGCGAAGCTAGCGGTGTCGCACGGAAACTCTCTTTCCGTGCTTCTTCCGCTGTTTCTTCTTAGCGTGTTTTTCTTTTTTGTTCATTCGATTGTGGACAGGTAGCGGCACACCGTCTTGCCTCTCGAACTAACTGTGTAATTATTCGACGCTGTGGGTGTACTTTAGCATATAGTTGTAATAAGGGCGACTACGAGGAGGGACAACGCGTTCGAAAATAAAAGGTGCCGAGTTCACACGGCACCCGAGCGGACCTGCAAGTCCTCACCTTAAGGATCGTACGGTGAGTGCAAGTTTCGCCGTTGCTGGCCTGGAGTGGAGTCTTCGCTGAAAAATCTGGGCGGCAAGGCTCATAACCGGTTGGCAATCGACTCGAAACTTGCATGTGGGACAAAAGAGCCCATTGAACGGACGGCTGCTGCGGCACTGTGGACAGAGATTTCCTTGATTCATGGTGCTAGGGTTTGAGGGTTGGGGGATGAACTGTCCAAAGTATTACACAAATTATGAAAAAGTAAAAGTGCGCTTCAGGAGACAACCTCCGAAGCGCACATGAAAGGAAAACTACACCCACAAAGCCAAAATCGCTCCCATGATAAGAAGCAGGAGAAGCTGATAGCCATTGTTCAGTATCCAAAGTCTCCAGGGTTTCCCGTCCCAGAGTACCGAGCCAAGAGTGACTGGAGCGACGAACCCGAGCCAGCTCCAAAATCCCGCCATGAGACCTGCGGAAATGCCGGAAGTCTCAAAATAACTTGAGGCAAATATCAGCGAATGCGCGAGCACATACGCCATAAGGAGCGAGCCGAGGAAAGAGAGCGCGTAGAGCTTAGCCATGCCCTTTTTCTTTCCCTGCTCCATTTGCTCGGGTGTCATTCCCGAGAGCGCGATCCACTGTTTCCCAAAAAGCGGACCGTACCAGAGTGACCCGAGCACCATACTCGCGACGCCGCATACAAGTACGGCAAGATAATTGATTGGAATATCCGGCATAGTCAAAAAGTTATCTTGTAAACAGGGTAAGTATAGCGTTCCTGTGTTTCTTTGCACATGGGGTTGTGAACAGCTCTTGGCACCACACTTCCCTTCCGCTACACTACAGTACATGCCATTTCGCGCGCCGAGAATTCTTACGACTATCGGATATGTATTGACCTTGCTTATCGGCCTCTGTATCGGGTGGCTGCTCAAGGGAGACACCCAGACTTCGGGGGCGGCGACTATCATTCGAGAGCCGGACGGCAAGTATCGTTTTATCAGTCCGCTTATCGGATTTAATCCCGGTGAGAAAGAAGAGTTTGAGGAATATTTTGAGCTCGAGCATATACTAAAAGACGCAATTGATCTTCTCAAACAAGAAAAAAAGATTCATTCCGCTTCGGTGTACTTCCGAGATATGGAAAGCGGACGCTGGACCGGCGTCAACGAAGATGAACTCTATTCTCCGGCGAGTCTCTATAAGGTGGCGCTCATGATTGCGGTGCTTAAAGCATCAGAGAAGGATCCCTTGTTTTTGGAGGAGAAGCTTGTATTTACTAATAGCCGGAATGCGGAGACGCCTGATCACCCTCCTCTCATTAAGGGAAAGGCATACAGTGTGCGGGAACTCTTGGATCGCTTGATCACGCTCTCGGACAACGATGCCAAGAACCTTCTTAGAGACCGGATCGGTCTCGAGGCGGTCAGCACGGTCTTTAACGACCTAAGACTCGCCGAACCAAAACTTGAAGAAACCGGGGATTCCATGTCTGCGCGAACTTACTCGAGGTTCTTCCGCACGCTCTACAACGCGACTTACCTCAGCCGGGAACTTTCCGAGCAGGCACTCACGCTTTTAAGTCAGGTCACTTTCAAAAGTGGTATCTTGAACGGACTCCCGCCTGAAGCACAGGGGCTCACGGTTGCTCATAAATTCGGCTACCGCGTCTTTCCCGACCCGCTCGATGTGGTCCGAGAGGAGCTCCATGACTGCGGGATTGTGTATGTTCCCGAGCAACCCTATTTTGTTTGCATCATGACCAAGGGTTTTACGCAAACTGACCTTATGGACGCGATCCAACTTCTTTCACGAACCGTGTACCGCGAAGTAACCTCGAAATGAGTTTTAATCAACGAATCTGCCCGCCTGTATCCCCCAGAGCTTTTGGTAAATGCCTTTTTGACCAAGAAGAGTTTCGTGCGTGCCTTCGGCCACAATCCTGCCGCCGTCGATGACAAGGATTCGATCCATTTCCTTTATCGTGGAGAGCCGATGCGCGATGGCAATAACGGTCTTGCCGCGCATGAGCTCGTGAAGCGCGTCTTGAATCAGCGATTCCGATTCGGAGTCGAGGCTCGAGGTGGCTTCGTCAAGAACGAGTATGGGAGCATTCTTAAGAATCGCTCGCGCGATGGCAACCCGTTGGCGCTCTCCTCCGGAGAGCTTCACTCCCCGTTCGCCGACATAGGTATCATACCCATTTGGCAGTTGTGAAATGAACTCGTGACAATGAGCTCGCTTCGCCGCCCCGATAATTTCCGTATCGCTCGCGTCTCGCCGTCCGTAGAGGATGTTTTCCTTGAGCGTTCGATGGAAGAGCACTGGCTCTTGCGGCACAAGTGCCACGCTATCCCACAGGCTCTCGAGCGTGGAGGTTGCGATGTCCTGTCCGTCAATCGCAATAGTTCCCTCCTGAAGATTGTGGAACCGAAGGAGAAGCCTCGTGATGGTAGTCTTCCCTGCTCCTGATGGGCCGACAAGAGCCACTTTCTCGTGCGGAGCTATCGAGAGAGAGAACTGCTCCAACACGGGGTGTGCCTCATTAAATGCGAAGGTAATATTGTTGAATGTGATACCGCCACTGCCGACGATGAGGTGGCGAGCGCCCGGCACATCGCGCACCTCATAGGGCATGTCAAGAATTTCTACCATTTCGCCGGCATCGGCGAAGGATTCGAACAGTTTGCGAAGGACGCGTTCAAAATCAGCGATCCGTTCATAGATCGTGTTGATATACATCTGTATGAGGAAGAAATCTCCAACGGTGAGGATGCCGCGCTGCCAGAGTAAGATTGCGAAGCCTAACATCGAAAGCTCTGTGATAACTATGATTGGAGCCTGTATCGCCCCCGCGAGCTCATGCAAATTCCAGGATACGAAACGAGCCCGTCGAAGCGCCTCATTTACTTTGCGAAAGAGAGAAATCTCATGCCTATAGCCGCTAAAAAGCTTGATGGTTGTTGAGTTCCCCACCGCGTCAGCGAGGACTCCCGTTGCTTCAGAGTCTCTCGCGTTTCGGAGTATCTCATATTTCTGCTTCCATATCGCAAAACCTATGTTAAAAACGAAAAAGAGCACGATTCCGACAAGGAGTATGAGACCCAAGAAAAAGTTAAGTTTGAAAAGAACGTAGAGACTTCCGAGGGTCACTAGAACGCCCGGGAAAAGATTGAAGGCGATCTGATCGGAAATGGCGTCGTAGGCATTCTCGAATTTGTTAACCCTGCGTACCAGTGTACCCGCGAAATTATCCGAGAAGAATCGGTACGAATGTCGAATCAGCCCCGAAAAAGCCGTCATGGCAAGATCGGCCTGGACCCTGGAGTCAAGGCGGGTCATGAAAAGGCCTCGGAAACGGCGCGCGACCCATGCACCCCCTTTCACCACTCCGATCATCCCGAGTGTGACGAATAGGATATGTACCGTTTCAGGAAGCGGTACTCCACCCGAACTCGCGGCGACGTTGATCAGTTGTTTATAGTAAATCGGGGAGATGACCTGCGAGACGATGAGACCGCAGACGGAGAGCGTAAGACCTAGGAAGGTCCACGGGTAGCGCATGGTGTGCGCCCACATGACCTGCACCACGCGTTTGATCATCCCCTTTTTAATTGGCTGTGCGTGAAAACTCATGAATGTGAAGCGGGCGATAGAGAAAAAGATGAGGGGGCGTCACTATAAGGTCACCTCGCGAAGTATAGGGGCGAGAGTTGCCTCCTTCACGGTGAATACAAATCGCCCGATGATGTCCCCACGCAGGGTCTCCACATCGACGCGCCACTTCCCCGGAAATACGTGCTCTTTAATCGAGTACCCTCGGTAACCCTCATTCCTTCCTCCGGAAATGGGGAATGATACCACAGTCGAGCTCACCCACTCCCCGCTCGAAGGGTCGAGATACGACCAGCGGTGCAGTATTTCCGTGTCGAGCCGAGTGGGGGCAAACACCGAAGTAAAGGCGTACACCGGCTCGTCATAGGTTCGCATGAATACCGCGCTCGTCTTCTTGCCGAGCGCGTACCACGGAGCTTTCTCGAACGAGAGGTGGTACGCGCCGGCGCGCGTGCGAGAGACTTCGTGATAGATGCCGATTTCCTTGAGAGAAAGCGGAATCGGAGGAATCATGTTGTTGAAGTAGAGAAAGTTGAACGTGATGAAGACAATGCCGACCACCGCGAAGAGCGTATGGCGGCTTTTGTCCACCTCCTCTCTCGCGACAAGCGCGATGAGGCGAATCGCCACGACGAAAAGGAGGAGCGCCGTGACGCCGGAGAGGATGAAAATAAACCAGCCGATGCGGCCCGAGAGTATGGGGATAAGGAGTGCCATGTATGAGAAAAGCGTCACGAAGAAAATGCTCATTTGAAAAACGAACCGCTGGTAGTGTTTGCGGAACAGTTCGTTGCCAAAAAAGAGTACGATGAGTAAAAGGAGGAATGGCGCGCTCGCGAACACTTCGCCGCTTCGAGAGTAAAAGATAAGAAAACCGCTGAAAAGCCCGCCGAACGCGAATGGAAGCAGGAACCGAGCGATATCGGATCCCCTTTTCATGAGGGTTCCTTGAAACCGTCCGGTACCGTACGCGTTGATGAGCGCGATACTCACAAAGGCGATGAGAAGATAACTCACAAGTACGAGATTATCGAACAGCCGGTCAACTCGGGTGAGGGTGAGATTGTCCCAAATGAATCCAAGAAAGAAGGCAAGCGCCGAGAGGCGCCGCTCATACCGTTCAAAAAATGATTTCGCGCGTTGAAACATCATAGAACCTATCTAAAAAATAAATGGCGTAGCGAGGGGGTTTCCTGCCGTGCGAACCGAAGTCCTGGAAGCCGAGCCGATGCACGCATCGGCGAGGCTGAAGGACGAGGGACAGCCGGCAGGAGACCCCGCAGTAGCCAAGCGTTTCTTTTGTCTTTATACATGGTGGTTTATTTTGAGATAGGTTCTGCTATTATACACTGTCTTTGATTTGAGATTGAATTTGAGCACCGGTCTAGACTGGTAATTTAGAGAAAAGGGAGTACAATGAAACGAGCTTTTATCCATAACCTAGTGTCTATATATGACTACAAAAAACACGGTCATTGCTCTCGTCGTGGTCGTCCTCGTCATTATCGGCATTACGCTCTGGAGCACTAATGCTCGAAATGAGTCCGTATCTTCGGATGAGTCTTCTGAAGAAACGGGGGTTACTACTCCTAGTAGTCCCGCGTCGAAACTTGTCGGAAGCGCCTACACAAGGACGCGAGTACTCGAAAACGGCAAGTACGTAAGCGTGGTGACGCTCACGGACAAGGGATTCGTTCCGAAGGTGATTGAACTAAATCGCGGCGAAACGGTGCGCTTTGTGAACAACTCAAGCAGCGCGATGCGCATCGCCTCTGATGACTTTGAGGGCGTCCCGCTCTATACGGGGCTCAATCAGGAAAAGAGCGTGGGAAAAAACGGTATTTACGCCCTCGAATTCACCGAGGCTGGCGTCTGGGCATACTACAACCTCGCGAACCCGGGTATGATCGGCGTCGTCTGGGTGAAGTAGCCATTCAGGAAAGTAACATTCAAAAAAGCACTGCATTTTTTCTGCGGTGCTTTTTTGTTGACGCGACTTCTTTCTCTTTTTGCAAAGAAACACGATTTTGATATTATAGCTTTAAATTCTTCAGCT
>MHRI01000011.1:0-2708 GCA_001820935.1 Candidatus Taylorbacteria bacterium RIFCSPHIGHO2_01_FULL_51_15
TCTGTGTCGTGTTTCGGTACTCGTAGTAGAGCGTGACGGAGAATTGGTCGGCGCTGTCGCAGGTGAGGGTGCCCTCCGGGTTTAGTACGGGATTGACTACCGAAAATGCGACTTCACTGCAGTTATTATCCTCTGACAATTCAGGATTAACCTCATTTAACGGTAAATCAGCGCAAGCACGGATTCTGTAGGTGCCAGCAACTGTGGGGGCAGACCACATTCCTGAAGTAAGCAGCGGACTGATGCTTGTAACTCCAAGTCCAGAAAGCGGCTGATCAGGAGAAAGGTCAGTTGTGGCTCCAGTTGGACTTATCACACTAAAACGAGTGCTGAAGGCCGTGGCCGGACTCCCCCCCTGATTTTTTATCGTGGCGGTAAATGTTTTACCAGAAGTTCCAGCCGTAACGGTTCCGGGATTTGTGATGCTGTTCACCACAAGATCGGGACATTGTACGGACGCGTCATCCGATGCCGCGCTTGATGGTAGACTGCTCACCGAACCGTTTGCGGCAATGAGTTTGTAGAAATATTGCGCCCCGGAGGAAAGACCCTCATCAACGTACGCGTTTGCCGGTGGAACAGTATTTGAAGAAATAGGGAGTTCAGCGGAGGTAAATGTTCTTAGATATGTGCTCGCCGCGGGACTGAATCCCGCGCCGCCGGTAGCAGACGTCGCGCGGTGAAGGTGGTAGGACGTCGCGTCCGGAATCGCGGCGAGCGCCCAGACTTGAATCTTCCCCGCCCCGGCAGAACAAAGAGGCGTCGCCGTGAGAAGCTCCGGTGAAATAAGACTAGTAACAAATGCTGCCGTGGCCGTTTTATCCTCATCCATATAGAGGACGCAGGTGTCGCCGACTACTCCATCTCCAGAAACGGCCGGGTCATTAGGACACACTGTCCATGAGCCAAATGAACTGCCGGAATTTGGAGTTGCCGTAAGTGTTACTGTTTTGTAATTGCCTGATGTGTCTGGGGAGAAAGAATCATCGCAGTCCGAACCGCAAGAGATTGGTGTGCCGTCACGGCCGCTTAAATTGCTCGTAATTGTGCCGGTGCCTGATCCAGTCTTCGTGACGCTAAGTATTGGGTCTCTAAATACCGCAGACGAAGGAGGGGAACAGTTGTTAAGCTCGCTTGATTCAGTGACTTGCCCATTAGGCTGATCGGCACAGAGTACGAAGTAATACGGGGCTCCGCTGGAATCGCTGGCGAACCAATCGTGAGGTTCAACCGGACGACTGCTCGTGCCCGAAAGGGGGGTATCCGTTGAAGAAAGATTTTTCGACTGCCATATCCACTGATTGATCCAGTCGGGGGAAGGGTTTTGCCATTCGAGTTTGTAGGCGTTCGCGAAAGTGCCGACCGCGGAGACGTTCCCCTGGTTCGTCACCGTGCTTACAAGCCTGTTAAAACCGGTATAACGTTCATTCGAATTTGCGGGGTATTTCCCGCTCAAGGTCGTGATGGTGGGAGCGGAGGCGATGAGGTCTGGAGCAGAACCGCCGGAACCACCAACCGTCACAGGCGTCCATAGACCGCAGTTGTTAAGTTCAATTGATTCGGGGATGTTACCATTCGCACCAGTGTCTGACGGGCCCCTCTCATCTGTGTCAGCGCAGGCGCGCACGTAGCGGGTCTTGCCGGCATCGGAAGGCGGAAAACTATACGCGGATGAAGTGACTGGGCGACTGTTATTCGCGGGCAATGGCGATGTCAAATTAACAGAGATGACTTGAATGTTCTGCCCGACTCCATTCACGAGTGTATCGGCTCTCTGAAAAAGATTGGGGAATTGGAATTTAACACCTGCGTTAAAGGTGCTGGCGTTGTTGCGGACAGTTGTAGTGAAATTCAAACTTTGACCGATAGTTGCGGACGTTGGAGAGACCGCCCCCGCCGTGAGATCGGGAAGGTCTGGGTGAGTGCAGTGACCAAAGACAGGAGGAGAAGAATACTCTGACGATCCAGACGCATTGTTGGCGCCCACACTAAAGTAAAAGCTCGCATCCCCGAGAGTATTCGTCGAAAAGAGTACGGGATTAGCGGAAGACACTACGTTGTAGCTGATTCCGACGTCATGCACTTTGAGAGTATAGCTGGTGGCACCTACGGACGGAGTCCATGCAAAGTCCCAGACGGGACCAGTTGCCTGCACCGTGCAGGAGACGGATAGATTGGTTGGTGGAAGAAGTGGACAAGCGCTCGATGACACCGCCGAGTCTTCATCGCCACCGCCAAATAAATTAGAGGAAGTGTAACCTCGCGCAGGTCCAGAAGCAAGAATAACCGATGCCGTATTCAAAGTTCCTGAACTGTTGGTGGCCAGATCTGCCGCAGTCGCGGCAAAGACATAATACCAATATCTGGTATCTGTTTTTGGTGTCGTATCAGTATATGTCAGAGTATTAACATCGTAGATCTTTATCGACACATATGAGTCCGCTGTAGATTCTGCATAATTCTTATCCGAGCGATAGATAATATATCCGGCGGCATTGTCAACTTTCGTCCATGAAAGTTTGATTTTGCCACCACATTCTGGCGAGGTAATGACTGTGTATAGGGGATCAACCAAAAAAGTATAAGAAATAACGACCTTCCCATTTCCTCCAGCCGACCCCATATCATAACCGTAGACGCCGGTTCCTCCTGCCCCACCGCCGCCGGGAGGAGAGCCGGGAGTCGGAGCGATGGTGGGCTCGGTACAA
>MHRI01000011.1:2717-54056 GCA_001820935.1 Candidatus Taylorbacteria bacterium RIFCSPHIGHO2_01_FULL_51_15
CGATACACCATCCATTACCTCCGTCTGCTCCGTTTTGGGTGATACCCGCTTCACCTTGTAGATTGAGAACCGTGCCTCCGCTCCCTATTCCGCCAGCACCTCCTCCGACCATTGGACAGCCCCCGCTCCATCCGCCGTCTCCACCGGTCGCGCTAATGAGTGTGCTAAAACTGCTTGTCCCGCCAGGTCTTCCTAAGTATCCGCCCATAACTCGGCTACAGGGGCCGTAGGGACCAACAGTCGTGCCAGAGCCGCCGGCCCCTACTTTGATAGAATAGTCATTCCCAGGGACGACGGAGTAGACACCCTTAGCGTAGCCTCCGCCGCCTGCGCCGGAACCGCCATCCCCGACACCTCCATCTCCATCGCCTCCCGCACCTCCCCCTCCCCATACCTCAACGGTTACTTCAGTCACACCGGAAGGTGCTTTCCAAGTAAAATTCCCGGGAGTGGAAAATTCATCTGTCGCGGCGTTCGCCAGGCTGACTCCCCCAAAAAGCATCACAAGCACACTTGTGACAAACGGGAGAAGAAAATGTGCGAGGAAAAGCCTCAATCTAAACCTCATAAATTGTCATGAACACAAACCGCAATACCGATGTAAAACTACATGTAAATCTTATAGAGTGACGCCACAGGGCTACAGCCCGCTCGGTTCGCCCGAATAGGGCGTTACACCCTGTGGAGCGAAGCCACACCTCATCTACTTAACGCTCCGAAGATTGCAGTTCGTTCACTTTCCGTGAATCCATAGAGATGCGCTTCGGAGAGCATAACGATAGAGATAGACTGTTTCTCTTCGGCGGTGAGGGGCTTCGAGGAATTCGCGCGAGAAAGAATATGCGTCTTGTACGCGGCAATGTCGGTTTTTGTGCCTTGAGGGGGCTGCGCTTTGCCTAATAGTTCATCTTGGCTTAGTGCCGGACGAGCTTTCAATTCACGTTCAGTTAAAGGATTCTGACCGACTCCACCATCAGACGATCCCCCTCCCCAAAATACCCAGCCAATAAGGAGGAGCCCGATAACCCCGAGAATGATATAGAGCGTGCGATTTTTATGTTCCATGAAAAAACCACAATTAGTCTTAATAAAAGCGACCAACGAGAGTGTTGTTCTATAAGTATAGCACTAGGGGATCGAAATACCCCGCTGGCAGATGTTGATAACGTCAGGCGTATCCCATTACGAGGTAAGAGTCAGACTCTCGGCAGAGAGAGTCTGACTCCTACCCTCTTCTACCCCAAAAAGTGATACATCTCGATAACGTAGAAAAAGGGGCTAACTTTTTGACATAGTTATAGAATCGTGGCCATATTGACTTTGCGCGGGCTTTCATGCGATAATTGCGCCAGATCGCGGTTCTCTGAAATGTTTCTGCATCACGCGGGAAAAGAACACCGATCCTTACGAAAGGAGCTCTCGAATGAGAACTCTACTCGCCTTTTCAGGCACACTCCTGTGCCTCATCGGCACACTCTTTGGGGCATCAGAACCACCAACGCAATTCTCAATTGCCATCGGAAAGAATCTCGAGAGACATATTGATTGGATAAGCGTCGGTGTCGGCACATCGAAAGGTTGGAGCGCAGCCTACACAAACATTATCTATGACCCTAGGAAAGACTCCGTCCAATCCGTTGTCGCGGAGCAGCTCGGGGCTATGGAGATGAATCCAAGAGCAGAGTTTGCCGACGTCGAACATGGGGTATGGGTGACAGCACATGCTCGACTGGAAGAGTTTGCGTTCCAGTCAGAAGCGGTTATGTTTGCCGCTCCAATCGAGAACGGGGGTTTTGACTCCTACTTCCGCTTCGAGAAAAGGGATGGAAAGCTGGCGATTCCCGAAAAGAACAAGCATCTCATCTTCAGGTACCCCGGCTCCATTGCTTACCTCTCAAAAGGGGCAACGGCGCTTAGAATCACCGCAAGGGAAGGAAGTCGGATGGCAATTCTCGACACACGCACGGAGGTGAATGACTTTGGAGTTCTATGTCAGATTCCTTCAATTCAGAATGGACTTAAGTTTGGGGTCGTCCATCTTCCTAAGGAGTTCGTGGTTCCTACCTCAGACCACTGGTGGACTGACATCGAGTTCATCTACTTTTGGGACGAGAAGTTCATACTACTTGACGAGAACGGAGATCCTAAACCGCCTCTATCCATACAAGTAATTGGTGGAGGTCTCGAACTTACCGTTACGATTGAGGGTGAGATCGAGGAGAGTGACTCGGTTGACGGAAAGTGGGGTCCAGCTTACTCCCTTACCGCCCTTGTTGAGGAGGAAAGTGCCCCTCGCCGCTTCCTTGTCACGCAGAGAGGAGCAATGAAGTTGTATCGAGTTCGACAGGACGTCGGACTGCAGAAGCAATAATCTGGCGCGGAGGCGCCGCATATCGAGGTCCTGGCCTAGTTGCCTGGACCTCCTTTTTATCCACACGAAAATTTGACACAAAATAGCTAACTTGCTAAGGTGTAGATACACGGTGTTCGCCTTCTCGGGCGGACATTTTTTATAGAAAATTAATGAAGCGTAAGCGGAGTATAATTTTCATAACCCCCTCACTTACAGACAATATGTTCTACTTCTACGTGTTGCAATCACTCACGGACAAGGACTTGTACTTTGGATACACGGACAATCTGAAACGACGATTCAAAGAACATCATGACGGTCGAGTGATTGCAACACGCCGCCGCTTGCCAATGCATCTTGCATACTATGAGGCGTAAAGCGCGAAGAAAGACGCTAGAAATCGGGAGTTTCAGATTAAGCGGCGGTCTAAAGCACACATAGGTTTGAAATGTCGCATAATTAATAGTTTAAATCGGTAAGTGAGGGGGTGATGATTTTTATAGTCGTCGCTACGCTCCTCCTTAAAAATCAATCATGTTTGACCTCAAAATAATCAATTCCGTCCTCGACCAACTCGAGGAAGAACGCGGCATCCCGCGCGATAAAGTGCTCGAAGCCATCGAGGCTGCGCTCGCGACGGCGTACAAAAAAGAATATGGCAAGAAGGGCCAGATTGTCCGGGCTAAATTTGATATTGGAAGTGGGGCAACCACCTTTAATCAGGTGAAGATCGTCGTCGACGAGACGCGCGTCATTCCGGAAACGGAAATCGAGAAAATGAAAGAAACGGAGAAAGAGCGCGATCCTAGCGATGAGCGCATTTATTTCAATCCCGAACACCACATCATGATTCATGACGCGAAGAAGATAAAGAAAGACGCGGCCCTCGATGAGGAGATTGTCTTTCCGCTCGAAAGCAAGGGGGATTACGGACGTATCGCGGCGCAAACGGCGAAACAGGTGATTATTCAAAAAATCCGTGAAGCTGAAAAGACTTCGGTGATGACGGAGTACGGCGCAAGGCAAGGTGAGATCGTTTCGGGTACGGTGCAGCGCATAGAGCGCGGTAATCTCTTTATCGACATGGGTCGCGCGACAGGGCTTCTCCCCTATGAAGAGCAAATCCCCGGGGAGCGCTACCGTCAGGGCGAGCGTGTGCGTGCGTATCTCTATCGCGTGGAGGAGTCTCCCAAGGGTATTTTTCTTAAGCTGTCCCGATCGCACCCAAAATTCATTTACGAACTCTTCAAACAGGAGGCGCCCGAAGTCGCAAGTAGCGCTGTTGAAATCAAGGCGATAGCCCGCGAGCCGGGTTCCCGAACTAAAATCGCGGTGGCTTCGAATGATCCGCATATTGACCCGGTTGGTTCTCTCGTGGGACAGCGCGGCGTGCGCGTGTCAACGGTGATGTCGGAACTTGGCGGCGAGAAAATAGATATCATTGAGTGGTCGCCGGAAGCGGCGAAATTCATAGAAGCGGCGCTCTCGCCTGCTGAAGTACTTTCCGTTAAAGTAGACGAGACAGGGAAAAAGGCCGTCGTAGAAGTAGCTGAAACCGAACAGTCGCTGGCCATTGGCAAAGGGGGCCAAAATGTCCGCCTCGCCGCGAAGCTCACCGGCTGGAAGATTGATATCCGCTCGGCCAAGAGTGAAGCCGCCGTGAAAACGGAAGTACCGGAAGCGGAACCAACCACCGACATCTCACAACCAACCACTGAAGAAACGCCGGGGGAGAAAAAAGAATAGTCGTCTCCTCTCCTCACCCCTCCTCTCTAAGGAGGGGTGTTTCGTCTTCGAGACGGGGTGGTAGTGCTCTAACAAAAAATCCCGCTCGGGAAAAGGGAAACTCCGCTCTTGTTATTCCCGCGTAGGCGGGAATCCAGTCAAAAACAATGATTACCACTTATTTGCGGTCGTAGATATGTGGTAACTTGCCGCTACACCCATTTTTCCGAGAAAAAAGGCGGGGCGGCTTGTTTGCCGACCCGCGTGCGCAAAAACCGAACTTAGTGTGAATTGGGAAATGTTACTTTGTAGTTTCCCTCCTCTGTTTCCTCAACAATACCGATATTGATACAGCGAGGCCACCCATGCGGCGCAAAAACGAACCTGGAGCGCAGACCTTCTCCACTTACATCGCTCTCCACATCCGCAATGTATTGCGCCAGTTTTTCTTCCATGTACCTTTCCAAATGAACTGACCGGTTCGCGATAAGTTGCCATGAGGGAATACGTGTGTAGTCGCCGAACCCGGATTCGATGCCGCAAAGAGCGATTGAAATCTTCCCTTCCTTCACTCCTCCAACCTGCGCGAGAGTATGAAATAAGAGAAAGTGCACCGTTTGGTGTTTCTCCTTCAAGCCCTCACCGGCGCCGGAGGAAGCACTGACGTAAAAAGTAAAGATGATCGCCTTACCTTCTGGAAGGAAGCTTAAGTTGAGACATGTGGTTGCAACGCGCAGGGCGGTTGAAAAAGGCATGAAAAGTTCTCGATTCATAGCAGAATTTCTTTCTATCCGAAGTAGAATATGACAATTAAGACACGACTTGTCAATCCTCGCCTAATCATAAAACTCTGCTACAATCGGACTTGATATTGGCTTTATTTACCAGTTTTTAACTTCTTACGGCTTCGAACCTAGAACTTCGAGCTTTTTTATTTCATGAATCCCGTCATCGTATTCGCTCTCGCTTCGTCATTACTCGCGCTTCTCTATGGCATCGTCGCCGCCACTCGTCTTCTCAAACAAAACGCCGGAAGCGAACGGATGAAAGAAATCTCCGGGGCGATCGCGCAGGGCGCGAAAGCGTATCTCAACCGCCAGTACAAAACGGTTGCCCTTGTCGCTCTCATCCTCGCGGTTATTCTTTACTTCGCGTTTAACGCAACCACCGCCATCGGTTTTCTTATCGGTGCCGTTCTTTCGGCGCTCGCCGGGTACATCGGCATGAACGTCTCGGTGCGCGCGAACGCACGGGTTGCACAGGCGGCAACCGGAGGAATGAAAGGTGCACTCGCGCTCGCGTTCCAGGGCGGCTCAATTACGGGACTTTTGGTCGTCGGCCTTGCCCTTCTCGGTGTCGCGGGATTTTTTGCGGTAACGGGAGATGTGAAGGCACTTATCGGACTTTCGTTCGGGGCTTCACTCATTTCGGTGTTTGCCCGTCTTGGTGGAGGTATTTTTACGAAAGCCGCCGATGTCGGGGCTGACCTTGTCGGAAAGGTTGAAGCGGGTATCCCGGAGGATGACCCGAGAAACCCGGCCGTCATCGCGGACAATGTGGGAGATAACGTGGGCGATTGCGCGGGCATGGCTGCGGACCTCTTTGAGACGTACGCGGTTACCGCGATCGCGGCGATGCTTCTTGGTGTGATTATTTTCCCCGATTTCGAGGGCGCGCTTCTCTACCCTCTCGCGATCGGCGCCGTTTCGATCATTGCCTCGATTCTTGGTACGTTCTTCGTAAGGCTTGGCAAAAACGGCTCGATCATGGGTGCGCTGTATAAAGGCCTCATCGCTTCGGGTGTGCTTTCCGCGATTGCGTTTTACCCGCTCACCCTGCGGCTCATGGAAGGAAACGGCCTCTTTGCTCCAAGCGCGCTTTTCTATGCTTCGCTTGTCGGCCTCTTTGTCACGGGACTGCTTGTATGGATCACCGAGTATTACACCGGCACGGGACACCCCCCAGTGCAATCAATCGCGGAGGCAAGTCGCTCGGGACATGGAACCAACATCATCCAAGGTCTCGCGGTCTCGATGAAAGCTACCGCTCTTCCGCTCCTTACTATTGTCGGAGGTATTCTCGCCGCCCATTATTTCGCGGGACTCTATGGCATCGCCATTGCCGCGATGAGCATGCTTTCGATGGCGGGCATCATTGTCGCGATTGACGCCTATGGCCCGATCACCGACAACGCGGGAGGTATCGCGGAAATGAGTAATCTTCCAAAGAACGTGCGCGAAGTGACGGACGCGCTCGACGCGGTGGGTAACACGACGAAGGCGGTCACAAAAGGCTACGCCATCGGTTCGGCAGGACTCGCGGCGATCGTACTGTTTTCTTCGTACACGCAGGAATTTGAAGCGCTCGGGAAAACTCTCTCGTTCGATCTAAGAGATCCTTTGGTGATCATCGGCTTGTTTATTGGCGGACTTCTTCCCTACTACTTCGCAGCGATCTCTATGGAGTCGGTGCGTAAAGCCGCAAGCTCGGTGGTGGAAGAAGTGCGGCGTCAGTTTCGTGAGATCAAGGGTATCATGACCGGCGACGCGAAACCTGACTACAGCAAGGCGGTAGATATTGTGACGAAAGCAGCCATCAAGGAAATGATTGTGCCCGCCCTTATTCCGGTACTTGCTCCGATCATCGTCGGCTTTCTCTTCGGTCCAGTCGCGCTCGGAGGCCTCCTTGTCGGTTCAATCGTCACTGGACTCTTCGTCGCGATTTCAATGACGTCAGGCGGTGGCGCGTGGGATAACGCCAAGAAACTGATTGAAAGGGATCCGCCGGGTGTCGGATTTGGCGGCAAAGGATCGGATGCCCACAAAGCGGCCGTGACGGGAGATACGGTCGGCGATCCCTATAAAGACACTGCCGGACCGGCGATAAATCCGATGATTAAGATCTTAAATATAGTCGCACTGCTTCTTATTCCGTTTCTGTTATAATAGGAGACACGGAGAAATCCGAAGCACGGTACACAAAAACCAAACAAACATCCCAAAGCACAATATCCAAAAAGCCAAACGAGGAAGGAAGATTTGTGTTTTGTTTGGATACTGGGCGGTCTGTGCTTTGTGTCACTAATTAAGACATGTATCCAACCGAAGAAACCGGAGTCACACCATTGCGGTCAATGCGGCAGGAGGATGCGGCGGAACAAACGCCTATCCCTAGGCCTCTCCAAAGCCTGCCCGCGACGCCAGAGAAATTTCTTCCGCTGCCACGCCATATTTCATGGAGTACCGTCATTGGCATCGTGATCCTCGTCCTCTTTCTCATCCTGGCAGGGCTGTACACTTGGGGCGCCAAGCTTGCCAAAGAAGATGCTGTATTGCAAAATGCCGAAGTAGGAATTGAGGCGGAAAACACGTTTTAGAATAGAACTGGTTTCAAAACCTATCGCAATCCAAAGATTCGCGGTATTCGAGAGAAAAAGGGCGCAGACGAGGAAGGTGTAGCCGGCTACTCCGACTGAGGATAAGCCATTTTTCACCGAATACCACGAATCGACGATGCGAAATGGCTTCAATCAACGACGCCATGGTAGGTTTTGAAACCAGTTCTAGTCGGGGCGTCTGTCATTTGAGTTCTCGTGCCTGTGTTTTCCAGAGAGCGAGGAGTAGCAAGTGGCGTTGAGTTTTTGGTTTTTTGTGCCTGTCTGCGTTTTGTGCCTTTTTTGTGTTATGCATTACACCATTAAAGAGAAAAAGTTGCTTCCCAAATCACAGCTTCTTGTGACACTCGAGATCCAAAGCGAGGAGATAGCGCAGCACCGCGCCCATGTGCTTGGCCATCTGAAAAAGGACACCGAACTTCCTGGTTTTCGTAAAGGATTTGTGCCGGAAAAGATGATTCGCGAGCGCATGGGTGAGATGGCACTTTGGGAGGAGGCCGCGATGGAGGCGCTCTCGCACGTGCTTGCACAGGTGGTAGAGGCGGAGAAGCTCCGGCTCATCGGCCGACCCAGTGTGGAGGTGAAAAAGCTCGCGCCAGATAATGCCGCCGAGCTTGCGGTTACCCTGACGCTGTATCCCGAACTCTCGCTTCCTGACTACAAAAAGATTGCCGCAACGCACGGCGAGAAGAAACCAGAACCGGACGATGTCGATGAAAAAGAGATTGATACCGTTGTGGCAGAAATTAAAAAACAGCATGAGGCTTCGGCGGGGAAAAAGGATTTTAACATTACGGATGAAACGGTGAAGGAGTTCGGCGAGTTTAAGACGGTTTCCGACTTTCGAGCAAAAGTTAAAGAAGGTCTTGCTTCACGTAAAGCAGAACGAAATCGCGAGAAACGTCGTGCGCAGCTTCTCGATGTGCTCGTGAATGAGAGCGGGGGGGAGATACCGGAGATGATGATTGAAAGTGAACTTTCGCGAATGGAAAATGAGTTTCGTGCGGAGATAGAACGCATGGGCGGGTCCTTCGAGAACTACCTAAAGGAGCTGAAGAAGGATGTGGCGACCTTGAAAGAGAGCTGGCGAGAGAGTGGGGAGCGGCGTGCAAGGCTGCAACTCATGCTCTTCCAAATAGCGCGTAAGGAATCCCTTGCCGCAACGAGAGAAGAAATTGAAAAGGAAGTGAAGCACCTTCTCGAGCACTACAAAGACGCAGATGAAGAAAACGCGCGGAGTTATGTTGAGACACTGCTCACGAACCAGAAAGTGCTGGAATTTCTAGAAAAACAAAAGTAGGAACACAACAAAACACAATCCGCCCAGTATCCAAACAAAACACAAACTTCCCAAAACACAAATCTTCCTTCCTCGTTTGGCTTTTTTGGATACTGTGCTTTGGTATGTTTGTTTGGTCTTTGTGTACTGTGCTTTTTGCTACGACTCTAGCAGGAGTAGCGCAGTCACTGCCACTGCCGCAGTTTCAGCCCGAAGTGTGGAAGTCCCGAGCGAGTACACGGAGATCTTTCTCTCACGAAAGAGTTCGAGTTCGCGCGCGCTCCATCCCCCCTCCGGACCAATGAACGCGCCGACTTTTTGAGCTTCGGCCCATTCCTTTTTCCTGAACGGCTTACCATAAGGATCGAACGCGATGGAGGTAAAATAGTAATACTCTTTGAACGCGTTTTGGAGCTCCATCGGTTCATACAGGGCTGGCAAGCTCCCCCGTCCCGATTGTTCCGCGGCTTCCCTAACGATATCTTCGGCGCGTTTCAGGTTAAACGCCTTTACTTCGGAGCGGTCTGCGATAATGGGTCTTATTTGCGCGACACCAAGCTCCGTTGCTTTTTCGAGAAGCCATTCGAATCGCTCCTTTTTAATGAGCGAGGCGAATAGGAAAAATTGCTGAGTTGGTGCTACCGCGTTTTTAATGGATTCTCGCACGAGGCAGATCGCTTCTTTTTTATCGAGCGATGCGAGTTCACAGCGGTGATCCATTCCAAATCCGTCGAACAAGATGACTTCATTCCCCACCTTAAGACGAAGGACATGTTGCCACTGATGCAGGAGTTTTGGGTCTTTGATCGAAAGCCGAATGTCGGGCGCTATCCGCTCTTCCACAAAAAATCTATGTAGTCGCATTAAAGGAAGTATAGAGTAGAAAGTAGAAAGTAGAAAGTGAGAGGTCGATAAGCTATTAATCCTTCTTCGTTTGTCAATTCAGCATTTTTTTGTTATTCTCTCCCTGTCTTACTTTATGAATTTTGCGGACATTATTAACTTTTAACTTACTTCTCATGTCAATTTTAATCCCTACAGTCATAGAAAAAACCACTTACGGCGAACGCGCGTATGACATCTACTCGCGCCTTCTCAAAGAAAACATTATCTTTCTCGGCGGCCCCATCGACGACCATACGGCGAACCTCATCATCGCCCAGCTCCTGTTTCTCCAATCTGAAGACCCGAAGAAAGAGGTGAATATCTACATCAATTCGCCTGGCGGTTCAGTCACTTCGACCCTCGCGATCATCGACACCATGAACCATATTAAAAACGACGTTGCCACCACTTGCGTTGGCATCGCCGCGTCGGGCGCCGCGATGGTGCTCTCCTCTGGGAGGAAAGGCAAGCGCTACATTCTCCCGAACGCGGAGGTCATGATCCACCAGCCACTCGGCGGTGTTGAGGGACAGGCTACGGATATCGCGATTACCGCAAAACATATCCTTCAAACAAAGGATAAGCTTAATAAAATGCTCGCGCACAATACCGGAAAGTCGCTCGCTCAAATTGAGAAAGATGTGGAGCGCGACTTCTTTATGACCGCTGATGAGGCGAGAAAATACGGCATCATAGATAAGGTCATTCAGGTGGTTTGAGTTTCTTAACTCAAATCATACCGAGGCTTTGCGAGGGATACGTCGCTTCGCTCCTGAAGAGTTGGGCGCCCCGACGCAACGTCGGGGCATCCTCAAAAATCATAGTCGCTTCGCTCCTTGATTTTTGGGAGCTGTACTTTTTTGTATGATCTTGTATACTGGGCACATTAGAAATTGACATGGTGACTTCGTTCATTACGCGCTAATTCCCGATTCAAGCCGATTGTTTTTTCTCCCTCGACGTATGTCGAAGGACGGACACAGGTATGGTTTCTAAACAACTAGCTTTCATAGGGTCAACGTACGCATAAAAGCGGGGTCTTTTAGCAATATGGAACTTAAACTCGTGGCGCTCATTGCGGGCGTCGCGGGCGTTGTCGGTATCGCGCTCGGCTACTATCTTCGACTGATCATTTCGCTCGGGAAGCGCGGCTCAATGGAGCTCGAGATCAAGTCGATGGAACTTTCCGCGACGGAGGGGGCGAAGAAGATTACTCTCCGCGCGCAGGAAGAAGCGGCCAAGGTGCTTTCCGAAGCCCGCAGTGAACTCAAAGAAAAAGAGGAGAAGATAAAAAAGACGGAAGATCGCCTAATTAAGAAGGAAGATTTGCTGGACAAGCGACAAGGCGACATCGACAAGGAAGTCGAGGAAATAAAGGGGAAAATTGCCGAAGTAAAGCGTGTTAAGGAAAAAATAGCGGAGATGGAAGAGAGCAAGCGCGCGGAGCTTGAAAAAATCGCGCATCTCTCGGAGGAGGAAGCGAAACAACAACTGTACGCGAACCTCGAGCAGAAGTACGAAGAAGATCTCATCATACGCACTCAAAAACTCGAACGCTCCGGCGAAGAGCGGCTCGAGAAGCGCGCGAAAGAGATTTTGACGACCTCGATTCAGCGCCTTGGAAACTCTGTTTCGCCTGATATTCTCACCACGACGGTGAATATCCCGAGTGATGAGATTAAGGGTAAGATTATTGGCAAGGAAGGACGCAATATCAAAGCGTTCGAACGTGCCACGGGGGTTGAGGTGATCGTCGACGATACGCCAGGCACCATCACGATTTCTTCATTTGATCCAATTCGCAGGCAAATCGCGCGCATCGCGCTCGAAAACCTCATTCTTGATGGGCGTATTCAGCCCGCCAAGATCGAGGGCGCGGTTGAGAAGGCGCAGCAAGATATCAATAAAATCATCAAAGAAAAGGGGCAGCAGGCCGCGTATGAGTGCGGGGTCATCAATCTCCCGCCACAGGTGATCGCAATTTTAGGTCGGTTACATTTCCGCACAAGCTATGGCCAGAATGTGCTCCAGCATTCGATTGAAATGGCGCACATCGCCGGCATGATAGCCGAGGAGCTTAAGGCTAATGTCGCGGTCGCGAGGGCGGGTGCGCTCCTGCATGACCTTGGAAAAGCCGTGGATCACGAAGTGCAAGGTACGCACGTCGAGATCGGCCGCAGGATTCTGCAAAAATTCGGTGTTGACCCCCTGGTCATCAAAGCCATGGAAGCTCATCACGGTGAGTATCCTTACGAAACGCTGGAATCCTACATTGTACAGACGGCTGATGCTATTTCGGGAGCCCGTCCCGGGGCGCGTCGCGATTCCGTTGAAAACTATCTGAAGCGCTTGGCAGAGCTTGAGGCCATTGCGACCTCCTTCAAGGGAGTAGAGAAGGCGTACGCGTTGCAGGCGGGGCGAGAAATTCGCATTTTCGTTAAGCCGGAGGAGATGGGCGATTTAGAAGCTAAGAATATGGCTCGCGGAGTTGCGGATCGGGTGGAAAAAGAGCTCAAATACCCGGGAGAGATCAAAATAACGGTCATCAGAGAAACTCGCGTTATAGAATACGCGAGATAAACATACGAAAACACAAATTAAAGTCCAACGAATGACTACGAATAAGAAACCGAGCATCTTCCCCTCCCCCAGCTCCCCTGCCAGAGGGGAGCTCCCGAGTCGGCGAGGGTGAGGGGTGTGAGCAAGGGGGAGATCAAGAAGGGGTTCTTCCTCCCCCCTTCCGCCAGCTAGCGGAATAATAAGCAATGAAAAAGCAGAAAGCACTAGAAACTTTTAGCGCTTTTTGATTTTTAGGACAGTGAACAGAGTTCTTGTCAACATTTTCGGAGGTATTGCACCAAAAATGGCCTCCTATATAATGATTTAACAGTTTTATCAGTCTTTTATTAGGTCGAAGATTTAGTAATCGCAAAGATATACCAAAGTACGGCGCGCGTATTAATGAATGCCTTATTCGTAGTCATTCGTTGATTCGTATCATTCGTATTTTCGTATGTTTATCTACTTATGAATAAACAAGGTATTGTTGAGGCGGTCCATGGCGTACTTGGCGGCACGAAGGTGCAGGCAGAGCAAGCCGTTGAAAAGATGCTTGAGTCAATCGTCTCGACCCTCAAGAGTGGCGAAGAGGTTTCGATCGCGGGTCTTGGCATTTTCTCGGTCAAGCAGCGCGCCGCTCGTCAGGCCCGCAATCCGCGAACCGGTGAGATGGTGCAGGTAGCGGCCATGAAAGTGCCAAAATTCCGTGCCGCGAAAGCACTCAAGGATGCCGTAAAGTAAACAGGAGCTAGATACAACAGGCATTAGGCTCTAGAAAATCAAAACCCGCCGTTCTTTAGTCCGTTTCTACGGACCGGGCGAACAAAATCCTCCCATTCGGGAGGATTTTGTTTTAGTCGACGAGTTTCATGATGCAAGCAAAAACCCGCAATTCGTTTTTAGCGAATCGCGGGGGTGAGATCTTCGAGTAAACACTCTTAACCTGCAAAGTGCTGCTGAACCCTATTCCACACTTCCGAATAAAACTTCGTGGGAAGTGAGATTCCATCCTTCACACAGTGATTGTTGAAGGCGTTGACGCGGTAGTTGCTGCTGTTCTGCCAGATCTCCCTAAGAGGCATCGTCCGAACATCGGGATACACCTCAAAATCCGGCGTGTCGTTCCCCGGACACCTCCAGACTCGTCCGTCCGCGTGAATGTACAGTCCGTGAGTCAGTTGATTGCATGGAGTGGTACCGATGTAGGGGTGCACTCCCTCCTCTTTGAGCTGCGGGAGGGTCATGACTCCTCGTTCAATCGCCCATGTGTACACGTCAACCGCGAGGTTGATGTAGCGCTCCACGAAGAGCTCCTCCATGGCGGAGCGTTCACCTGCGTGACCCTTGCCGCTTACCATTGTCGGCGGAAGATACGTGGGCATGTTTCTCTCCACGGCCCATTTGTATATCTCAAACACGCCGCCGATGTTCTGATGAGTTACCGGATTGCATTGCACCGTCATGCGCTGGCACATGAGGTCCGCGTTCAGCCCCGCCCGGGCAAGCCGTTCGTAGGCGATGCACAGAGCCTCGTAATAATTGACGTGCGCCGCATCTTCCCTGTTTCGAATCGGAATGAATCGATTTTCCCACTCTGGGTCGAACGAGCGACCTTCAACGTAGAGGTTCACATTGTGGTACTCAAGGATTCTCCGAAGCAATTCTTCCGACCCTATGCCGTGATACTTGTGCGCAAGCCAGTCATTTCCGAGTACCGCCGCTTTGGTGAAGATACCCAGAATGATGTGGTGCCTGCGCGTGTACTCCAAGACACTCCAGAGTTCTTTCTTCTCCAAGAGTTCGCCCGGCCCAAGGAATTTGATTGACTCAAGACCGAGTTCGGGCGCTTGATCAAGAACCCTGAAAACCTCACTCAAGTAGAGAACGTAGTTCTTCAGCATCGCTTCATTGAAGCAGAGCGGACACTTCATCGTGCATTGATACCATTCCCCGAAAGCACGATTCGCTTCATCCGAGCCGGGAGGAAACTCATTAACCATTCTCGCGAAGTCATCGCCTGGAATGTTCACATCAAGCGTGAGCAGCTTTTTGATGCGTTTTCCTCCAATTTCAACTGTTTCTGTGTGCCGACCAGGAAGAAACGACCAGCTCCGTGCCATCATCCGGTATCCCTCCGGGATCTGACCTTTAGGCGGAAGAATGGCGGGAATGTTCGGGAATTTGTTTACAAGTCGCATATGGAGATTCTGTTTGGGTTGTTCGGGTTTCAAAGAACTTCAGGTGTCACAATCGTGAGCTGAGTCTCCTTGACTTTCTGGATAGATTATATCGTAATAGTCAGTTGATTGTCAAAGATAATCATCAGATGGAATGTCTACCAAAGCCTTATTTATCAATATTATTAGGTGATATGGACATACTTTTGTGGAAACAGATTGACACAATTGCCGTTGTGAGACATACTTACAGTTATGCATGACCTCATAAAGGAACTACCGCTGACTCTTCAGAGCCTTGGCTTCAGTGAAAAGGAAGCTACCGTATATGTGGCTTTACTTGAACTTGGCCGTGGAACCGTGACAGAGATCGCACGAAGGGCGGGTATCAACCGCACGACCGGCTATGACATTCTCGATTCCCTTGCAGGTAAGGGAGTGGTGAACATATCCGGCAAAGAACCAAAACAGGAATATGCGGCTGAACCCCCAGAAGCCGTTGTGCAGTACTTGAAAAAAGAGTTAGGGGTGGCTAAAGAACGGATTGAAAAAGCGGAAGACTTCCTTCCCCGACTTCGCTCCGTACACGCAACCCAAAATCGCCCACGTATTAAGTTTTACGAGGGAACCGAGGGGCTCAAACAGGTGTATGAGGACACACTTACTTCGAGTGAACCGATCCGAGCCTATGCGAACGCCGATGAAGTGCAGAAAGGCATACCGAACTACTTCCCTGAGTATTACAAACGAAGAGCGCGAAAGGGTATTTCCATTCGAGCGATATTTCCCCAAACAACTGCGGGAATCGCGCGAAGCGCCTTTGATTTCGAAGAAAAACGAGAGGTGGCGTTTGTTCCGGCGGACAAATACTATTTTTCTCCAGAAATAAACATTTATGACAACAAGGTTATGATCGCCTCATGGCGAGAGAAACTTGGGGTCATTATGGAGAGCGCGGAAATTGCCGATGCGATGAAAAAAATCTATGAGCTCGCTTGGGCTGAAGCGAAGCGACTAGACAAGAATCTTCGTACGTAATGTTCCAGACTATGACAATTGACGTTTGCGGGCGCCGGGAATCGAACCCGGACGTACTGCTTGGAAGGCAATCGTTCTACCATTAAACCACGCCCGCGGTGCTCCGAATCGTAGCAAAAAAGAGACTTACCCGCAATTTTGCGTGAAGGTGTATTCGTCATAAAGTAGCGGGCCCTGTATAATCCATTTCTATGTTCACGCTCCGTATGAGATATGTTGCGTTTGCAATGCTCGCTCTCTTTTCCGCATTTGGCACAGCGTTATTTACTGCTGAGTCTCTGAGTGCGGATACCGTTATCCCACCTCCGTTTCATTTTGAGCGGACATTGTGGGTTGGCGCGCGAGGAAGCGATGTGCGCTACCTGCAGACGCTCCTCAACCGCGATAGTGACACAGCCGTTGGTACGCCAGGACTCCCGGGAAGCTCCGGCAACGAGACCGACTTTTTCGGCGCGGCAACACGAAGAGCTGTAGTGAAGTTCCAGGAAAAATACGCCGCGGAGGTCCTAAAGCCCGCGGGTCTCACGCGAGGCACGGGTTTTGTGGGTTCCTTCACGATAAAAAAGCTAAACTCACTTCTAGAAAATGCTAGGGGGGAAGCGTTGGAAGTACCTCCACCAGAAGTACCGCTCCCACCCCGGCAGATCGACGCCGCACCGAAATTTTCTTTTGATGAGCTTAATTCGCGCACGCGCGAAGCGCTCGTAAATATCATCTGCACGAGTAAGCAAGGTGGATCGTTTAACCCCGTATCTGGAAGTGGGGTGCTTGTGGATTCGCGTGGGGTGATCCTCACTAACGCGCATGTGGGGCAGTACTTCTTACTTGGAGATTATCCAACGCCTGATTTTATTGACTGTCTCATTCGCACCGGAGAACCTGCGCGAAACCGCTACAAAGCGAAGGTGCTCTACCTTTCTTTGCCTTGGATCAAAGAGAATGCGAAAGAGATAAACGCGGAGCGCGCGACCGGAACGGGAGAAAACGATTTTGCGTTACTCCTCATCACCGATTCGATAAACGCGGAGCTCCCACTTCCACCTGCCTTCCCCTTCCTTCCTATGAAGAGTGCACATGCGCCTGTTCGAACGGGGGCGAAAGTACTTGCGGCCGGATACCCGGCGGGATTTCTTGGCGGTATTAGCATCCAGAGAGATTTGTACCCTAGTTCGTCCGTGGTCTCTGTGGAAGCACAGTACAGTTTCGACGAGGGTGCAGCCGACGTACTCTCGATCGGCGGCTCTGTCCTAGCTCAACAGGGTTCAAGCGGAGGCGCGGTGGTAAACGATGAGGGTCGTCTGGTTGAACCCTGTTGAGACAATCAGAAAAATTCTCACAGACGCGATCGAGGGGGATTAGAAGTGTGCACTCTGATCAAAGACGGCTCGGTCTCAGAAGTCACGAGGGATACTGAAAAGGCTGCTCTGAAAGTTCAATGAGGCGCTCCATGTTGTCTTCTTTGGCGACATCCTGCGCGCGAATGAAACCGCACCGAGTGCATTTATGTATGATTCGGGAAACTCCGCCTGAAGAAACGAGGGCACTTTGCGGCTCCATAGAGCCTCCGCAGAGGGAAGCGCGATCACCAGGGTTCTCGTCGACATGTTTGCTCCAAAGGCACGCGGGACAGTGGTTGGTATACCCGCTGCCGGTTACACGCGCGCCGCACTCCTCACAGACAAAGTCTTCGATGTTACGAATAAAGCGTTTCATAGACTACTTTGCGAGTACAAATACCCTGCCTTTTCTTTCCAAGAAACCTTCAGCGGTGAGCTGTAAAAATATCTCCTTGATGGGAAATGCGAACTCTTGCGCTCTAAAGTCGGAGAAAGCCACGACGTCGTTTTCTGTAGCCCGCCGCAGTATTGCCCCTCGAAGCTCTCTTTTTGATCCTTTGAACTTCGATTGCCTCAAGTATGCTCTCGCGCGAACGTTTGGATTGCCTACAGTTTTCTTAAGCATCGCTCCATAATCCATGAGCGCGTGGTACCACTCTCGTATCTGTTGTCGACTTCCGATTCTTTTCCCCACCTGCCCGAGGAGGGGTGCCGAGTCCGCGCCGCGCCCCGTAACCGTCTTCGTGGTGCTGGGGAGGCGGGGTGGTGGGAGCAAAGGGGTAGTTATTTGGATCACCTCTAAGATCTCCGCATCCCGTACCTTCCACTTGCCCTTGAAGAAGGAATGAAGGTATACGGTTCGAATATTTGTCTCGATAATTGGGGAGGCGACGCCAAAGGCAAACGCGGCGATGGCGCCCGCAGTGTATGGGCCAACGCCGGGAAGCGCGTCTATGGCGGCGATACTCCGAGGAAAGATGCCGCGATGCTTACTCACAATTATTTCCGCCGCGTTTTTCAGAGCGAGCGCCCGCCGATTATAGCCAAGCCCCTGCCACGCCTTGAGGACGTCGCGGACTGGCGCCTTGGCAAGTGCGTAGGGAGTCGGAAATTTCTCGAGAAAGGCGGTGAAAAACGGGATGACCCTATCAGCCTGCGTTTGCTGAAGCATTATTTCCGAAACAAGAATCGCGTACGGATCCTTCGTCTCTCGCCACGGAAAATTCCGCTTGTGCGTTCGATAGTAGCTCGTGATCGTCTTTTGAAACGCCTTCACGCTCGATGTGCTAAGTTTCATGGAGTCATCTTAGCGCCTCTTTCTGTCTTCGCCAATGACGACTTTTGATGCGTTGAAGCAGCGCGTCTTTCTTCATCCGACTCATATATGATTTCCCAAACCGGACACACACGCTGTTCACGCGACTCCAATAATTCTGGGGGAAGAGCTTCTTCAGATCCTCCTCTATTTTGTCCGGATTGGTATGTGCGGTCCATCCGAGTTGTCGTGAGATGTAGGCTACATGTGTGTCGACGCCGATTGCGTCAGCTCCATATTCAGAAAGGAATACGTTGGCAGTCTTACGGCCAACACCGGGAAGGAGAATGAGTCTCGCGTGATCGTGCGGAAGTTTCCCGGCATGTTCTTCGATAAGCACTCGGGCAAGAGAGATGACATACTTTGTTTTATTCTGAAAGAAGTTTACTGGTCGGATAATGGCGGCAACCTCTTCTGGTCTCGCTCTTGCCAATGCTTCAGGTGTTTTGAAAAAAGAGAAGAGTTTTTCCGCAACAAAAACCGTCACCTCGTCCCGCGTCCGCGCGGACATGAGAATCGAGATGAGGGTTTGCCACTCTTCCTTCCACCCTTCGGCGGCAAGGCGCATGGTTTTTACCCCGCCCAGCCGCTCCAGTACTTCCAGTTGTCTAATCGCCGTTTTTTGCTGCATTGTATTGTTCCCCAAGATTTAGTTCACACTGTGCCAAAATTTTTCTGCAGGTAGAGTGCGCGCCCAGGTGGCAGAGCGCGAGGGTGGAAGCTTTGAGCGCGAGTGGCTTCTCAAGGGGAGGTAGCGTACCAAACCCTATAGTGATATGGGGATGGAACTGTGCATGTATGTTGGTGCTCACCTTCCCGCTCGCCCAGTACTCGGAAAGCTTCGCAGGCGTTCCATAAAACATATCCGTGCGCACGCCTTCATACGTGCACCGCGCGATAATGTCGGTGAGAATGCGCTCATGCAGGTGCTGTAGTTCATCCGTCTTCCGTACGTTCAGGCCGGAAATAACCCGCCCATCACGACGAACGGGCCCGACCTCGACACCCTGCACCACGAGGTCAAGTGGAGCATAGCTTCCCGCTATTTTTTCCAGTCTCTGTGAAATTTCCGGGAGCTTATCCTCCTCCATAAGTCCCATGGCAAGCGTCACATGTGGAATACCGCCTTTCTCTCCCAGTACGATTTCGTCCTCCGCGCCGGTGAGCAGCTCTTTGTTTAGAGCAATGACAATATTTGATGCGGCCTCATCGACAAGTAGCGCCACGTCAATAGCAAGTTTAGACATAATATCAGATTAGCACAGAGAAGACGCTCTGCCATTCTGAATAAAAAACATCTTCAAGACCGGGGTGCATTGGGAGCGATGTTTACATGCTCCACCATTTATGTGTTACTCTTATAACATGCAATTCAACAGGTGGCCTTATTGGCTAAAGGGTAGCGTATTTATGGCAATCATTCTCTTGATGCCCCTGCTGTTAAGCATTCTTGCCCCTCAATTCGCTGCTTGGTTTGTGATCCCATTCGTGATGCTTCAGTCAATTTTTGAGGAAGCGTTCGGGTTTTTGTATGTGCATAGCTTCTTCATGAAGATTCTTTTTGGCGGTGAAACCGTCGGCTCGCTTGGCCAATTCTGGCGGGAGCTTATCGTGATGCTTATGATCTATCTCGCAGTGGGAGCTTTTCTTGGTTGGCTCTATGGTAAAAACGAGGAACTGAAGATGCGTAAACGCATGAAGCACATTTAGATTTAGACAAAAATCACGGGGTAGAAAAGAATATTCACAGCCATCGCTAAACTTTGTTCGCACTTGATAACCTTGAGTAGGTTGACTCACTTAATGTTAGCACCGAAGACTAGGAATTAAAGAAGGAGTTATTGTACCTTAGAGCCACTAACTCTTTTCAGGATTTCGGAAGAAAAAGTATGAGTGAGGCCTTGCTCGGCGGCGAAACGTTCCTCGGCGAGCGACACGAGTTTCGTGATGAGCTCCACGCCGGAGACGCCTTTTTTCTTCCAATTGTGGACGTAGAGACTTCCGGGAAGTGTATTGACCTCATTCACAAAGACTTTTTGCGTTGCATTATCAATGAGAAAGTCTACTCGAGCGATGCCGGTACAGCCGAGCGTTCTGTAGGTTTTTTCTCCGAGTTCGCGTACTTGTGTCGCTTGTACTTCGGAAATCGTAGCCGGTATTTCGCTGTACTGAGTATGCATGCCGCTTCCCTGTTTGCCACCTGAAAGATATTTGTCATTGAAGTCGAAGAACTCGCTTTTATTGAGCGGCCGCTCGACATGAGCAAACTCCACCGTCTCATTACCTATGATTGGGAGAGTCACTTCGGTCAGATTTTCAACTCCCTCCTCGACGAGAACTTTGTCATCGTAGTGAAAAGCCACTTCAATCGCATTTTCTAGGCCTTTTTTGTCCTTCACCTTTGTCATTCCGACACTTGAGCCAAGATGCACCGGCTTAACGAAAAGCGGGTATTTCAATTTTGCGATTTTGTCGAGAAAAGACTGTTGCGCTTTCTCATAGCCTGACTTCGTAAACCACACAAATGGCACGACCGGCACACCCTCCGCCAAAAGCACCTGTTTGGTAAAAGCTTTATCCATCGCGACGGCCGAAGCCGCCATATCGCACCCGACAAAAGGAACCTGTGCCATGCGCAGGAGGCCCATAAGCGAGCCGTCTTCGCCGTAGGTCCCGTGCATCGCCGGAAACACGACGTCTATTCGTACTTTTCTCTCCCGACTAAAGCCCGTTGGGCTCGCCCATCTAGGGAAGCCGGGCAAGATGAGCTCCAGCCCATTATCAAACAGGAGGTGAACCTTCTTCTTCCCTTTTAACACATCCGTGTAGTTTGACTGCTTGAAAAACGAAAGGTCGTTCATCACCTTGTCCGCGTACCAGTCCCCTTCTTTCGTGATATAGATCGGCCATACATCAAAATTACCACTCGCGGTGAGCGAATCTATAATCGGGATATGCGCGGTGATGATCGAAACATCGTGCTCCGCGCTCCTCCCACCAAATATTACAGCAACTGTTTTCTTAGTCATGAATCTCGGAAATTGATTAGCTTACGATACTATGCATTTTATTTGATAGAAGGAACAAAGCACAGACCGCACAAAAATCCAAACAAAACACAACTGCTCAAAACACAAATTATTTTCTGCCTGTTTGGTCTTTGTCCGCCAGCTGGCGGATTGTGCTTTGTGCTTTCGCCCTTAGGCGTATTGGTCCGGCCAATCGTTCTGAAGCACCACTACATCGCCCTTCACTGTAAGATTCGGCAGTGCCGCAAACGCGTCAAGCGCCCTATCGAACCACATAATTTCTCCCTTGTAGTTCTCTTCCTGTAACCCCTTCTCGATGAGGGGAGTGACGGAATTCCTTATGAGCACGACCTTATCTATGTGAGCGCGGGCAAGTTCTCTCCCGATGTCCATATGCACTTCTTCCTTTTTTGCCCCCATTTCCACCAAACCCGGCGTCAAGTACCAGCGTCGAACATTCTTCAGGCTTGAAAGAAATTCGAGAACTGCGCGGACCCCATCCGGATTCCCGTTGTAGCTATCATCGAGGGTGATAACCCCCGCGGTGTCAGTCTTTGGCTCCAAACGATGCTCAAATGGCTTCGTTCTTTGAATTCCTAGCCCAATACGTTCAGTGGATATGCCGAGCTTACACGCGATATCTGCAGCGACGGAGAGTGGTCCGACCTGGTGAAGTCCGAGGAGATGAGATTCTGCCTGTATTCTTTGCGGACCGTTTCGAAGCATAAACAAGGTGCCTTTAAGACTCGCCTTCGCATCCTCTACTCTCCACTCCCCTGCTCCGGCGCGACTATAGAGTATATCGCCCGTGCGAGCATACGTTCGCGCCAGAATGTTTTCTCCATTTATGTAGAGAGGCCTGTCCCGGAAATATCCTGCTAGTTCAAAAATAGTCTTTCGGGTCTCTCCTATACTTCCGAATTTCGCAAGATGTGCTTCGTTTACTCCAGTAATGATTCCTATGTCCGGCGCCACTAGCTTGCATAGTCGCCTTATATCGCCAGGATAGTATTCGCCAAGTTCGAAAACAAGTATCTCTTCATCGCCCCCAAGACTCCGAATAAACGAGCTAATACCAAGCGGCGTATTGTAGCTTCCGGGGGGCGCTGCCACTCTTTTCCCCGCGCCGAGCACAGTTTTGAGGATTTCTCGCATGCTGGTTTTCCCAAAACTTCCTGCGATGGCGATCCTAAACCCCTTATGAGCCTTGAGTTTCCTCTTCGCGTGAACGAGGATCCCATATTCTACAGGTATTTGTACAATCCGTGACAAAACCATGAGTCCGATGAAGAAATCAACAAGAAGATAGGGAGCGACAAAAGCGGTGAGTAAAAAAGCGGGATATTTCCAGCTCTCCTCTGCTACGACAAGCATTCCAAACGCGAAAACGTAAAGAAAAAAGAGGACTGCATATCCTGCGATGAGAAAAAGAAGGCTCTTAGGAGTTTTGACGAGGGATTTCCTTTGCTCCACGCGCAAAAAGTCACGGGTGCGCCAAAACCAACGGAGGAAGTCGCGGATATGGTATTCACTCGCCTGCATCATGTAAACGAGTGAACGGACGTACCGCGGGTGGTAGCGTGAAAGTAAGTTTTTCATTGAAGGAGGAATGTCTTGATAAGTGCGGCCATCTCTTCAGGTCTTTCCTGATGCACAAAGTGGCCATTCCCTTTGAGTATCTCCAGTCTTGAGTGAGCAATAAGGCGCTGTAAACGCCTTCCGTCCCAAATTGGAGTGGTCACATCCCGTTCCCCCCAAATCAGGAGTGTGGGGATATGAATCTCCTTGGCGGCGACTGAAAGATCTTCCTGAATCGCTTTCAGGAAGGTTTCCTTCAGTACCCCACTGTGAATGTGTATGTAGTCCCCGCTCCCCGCCATGCCGTATAGCCTGCGGCGAAAACGCTCTTGTACGGTTCGGGGAAAGAAGAATAGAGCTATCTTCCCTACTTTGGCAGCAAGCAGGAAAAATCTAGCATGAAAGGTCTTATACTTCGCAAGTCCGGCTGATGCGATGAGCACGATCTTCTTCGGAGTGAAAAGACCTTCAGCTACTCCTTTTATAATCACACGACCGCCAAAAGAGTGACCAACTAATATTTCGGGCTGAACCCCGACTTTTTGGCAGAAATCCTCGACAAAGTGCGCATACTCTCCCGTTGACCACACCTCTTTAGGAAGTTCGCTTCCTCCAAAACCGGGAAAATCAAGACGCACGAGTCGAAAACCGGCCGGGAAAACCCGGACAAGCTCATTAAAAGTGTGCAGATCGTCCTTCCAGCCGTGTAAAAATAAGACAACCGGCCCTTCTCCGATATCTTCATACTCGATTGCGAGATTGTTGACGATAGTCTTCATATCTCTGATTTCTTCATTTGGCCCGAAAATCAACCTGGTGCGCTGGTATACCAATTGATACGCCATAAGCCTTCGCCTCGTCATACTGCGCCTGATCTCTCATATCAATTCTGAAAATCCTCCCAGGAAAGATAATGTAGTGCTCTGTCCCATCATCAAAATCCGCGTACCAGGAATGTGCATGCGCTGAATCAAGATTCCTGCTAATATTCTCTGCGATTTTCTCTACCTCTCCCCTCTCGACTTCAACTGTATGTAGTGTCCAGTTGCTAAGCCAAGGTGTTTGGTGTTTCTTCTTAACAGGAGAGATTCTTGTTGAAAGAATTTTCACGTCACGAAGGAGTGAGACATCCTCAAGCGACTCCTCGATGATGACGCCGATATATTTTTTCATTTCGGGGAGCCGAGAATCGGACTCGGACCTCACGCTCCCAAAGCGTGTATACTACCACTATACTACTCCCCGATAGTTATCCCTGAAGAAGGTTTCTGAGTCACATTCTTCCCTGTCCCACCTCAACATTTTTCATCGCACATGGTCTCCTATCTACTGAAAAAAGCTTCACACGAGAACTATGCGATACTATCATAGTTACTACAATTTCATAAAGGACATCAATAAAGGACACTGTGCACACCCTGTGTCCTTTATGATTTCTAAAGGACTATGTCCTCTAGTAATTTTATTTTTGCTCTTCTTTTCTTCTCATCTATGAAGACTGTCGCAACATCGAATTGCCAGCTCGTTTCATCTGAAACATGTTTCCCCATAAGATAAGTTTGTATTATACGCCCTAAACGCTTCATTTTATTGAAGTTTACATTGTCCTCCGGTCTGAACGCATCTTTTCTAATTTTTGAGCGAATATACGTGAGAGCTGCCCGTCTTTTATCTCCGGTGGTTTCAGATGAAACCTTCTTTCTTGTTTCACCCGAAACAATTTCTGCTGTTTTTGTCTTAACCTCAACAAAGTGTATTCTTTCGTTTCGCTTAGCCACAACATCGAGTTCGCCCCACGGACGACGATAGTTTCGATCAAGAATCCGGTAGCCTCTTTTCACAAGAAACTTTACGACGAGCTCCTCACCAAGTGCGCCGACTTTTTGTGTTGAACTCATGTGTACTTATTTTGTTAGACACGAGGCTCCAATCTCTACTCTGAGGTTTCAGATGAAACAGCCAAGATCTTAGAAAAATTGTTTTCCAAGATTTCTCGCGTAAATTCATCAAGCTTCTTGATGGTCTGTATCTGCTCAAGTGTCATCCAGGCAAACTCGAGATGCTCCTCATCAAGAACCGGGTCACCCGAAGTTACTCCGGAAAATGTTAATCGCACGATATGCTTTTCAGGAAGTCGGAGAATGTCCTGAACAGAGATGAGTTCAGGTGTGCCTAGAATCCGAAGTCTCGTTTCCTCAAAAACCTCTCTCTCAATATTTTCCAAAAGAGAGGTGCCCGGGAAAATCCTCCCCCCAACTATATCCCAACAATTTTTAATATTTGGATACCGAATTGGAGATCTCTTCAACAGCAAATATTTGCCCTTTTCATTTCTCAAAAATATTTTTACTTCAACCTGCAAGGGTATTGACGAGCTTATACTTTTGATTCCTGATGATTTATGTTTCATGTGAAACTATAAAGGACTTGTCGTCGCGTGTCTTTTTGAAAAGCCCTATCTAGGGCCGTAGTAGAGAATTTCATGTGAACCCGAAATGTCCTTTATGCACATATCCCCTGTCTTATCCACAGTTTTTTCCACCGGAGCAGTTTGTTAGCGTTTGCGGGTACCGGGAATCGAACCCGAATCTCGTCCTTGGCAAGGACGCGTTCTACCACTAAACCATACCCGCACGGAGCTCATCTTACCTAACGATTCTAAAAGAAGAATACCAGAAAGCTCTGGTGGAACAAAATGCGCCCGGCAGGACTCGAACCTGCAACCCCTTGGTTCGAAGCCAAGTACTCTATCCTTTGAGCTACGGGCGCGCGGAAAGATAAATCATACGTCAGATTAGGCGAATCGCAAAAGAGATACTACAATATCGCTGTGAAAGAGTCTAAGAAAACGCTTGATGTAGAGGTCCCGAGTGAGGTTCTGCGGGTCGCAAAAACGCTTGAGAGCAACGGCTTTGAGGCGTATCTTGTGGGTGGATGCGTCCGTGATCTTCTCATAGGGAGAAAGCCGAATGATTGGGATATTACCACAAACGCGATTCCAGAGAAGATTACGGCTATTTTCCCCAATACATTTTACGAAAATGAGTACGGCACTGTCGGAGTGGTAAATGAGGGGGTAGAGGATGAGACATTGAAGGTGATTGAAGTAACTCCGTATCGATTGGAGGGGGGCTACTCCGACAAACGCCGCCCCGACTCGGTAGAGTGGAGTTCTAAACTTGAGGACGATTTAAGACGTCGCGATTTTACGATCAACGCCATCGCACTCAAACTTCCCTCTACGATCGTGGACCTATTTGAAGGGGAAGAAGACTTAAAAAATAGGACTGTGCGCTCGGTAGGTGAGCCGGAGGCACGTTTCAATGAGGATGCCCTTAGAATGCTTCGCGCGATACGTATTGCCGTGGAGCTTGATTTTACGCTTGATCCGAAAACGCAAAACGCGATTGCATTTAACGCAAAACATCTAAAGGAAATGGCGCCGGAGCGTATTCGCGATGAATTCATCCGCATCGTCATGTCCCCAAGGCCTCATATTGGCCTTATTTTAAGCCATAAATTGGGACTTTTAGGACATATCGTACCTGAACTGGAAGAGGGGATTGGCGTTGCTCAAAATAAGGCCCACTCCTATGATGTATTCGAGCACATTCTTAGAACTGTTGAGCACGCCGCAAAAAAGGAATTCACATTGGAAACTCGTCTTGCAGCTCTGTTCCACGACATCGGAAAACCAGCGACGCGCCGCTGGTCAGAGGAGAAAAAAGATTGGACATTCTATGGACATGATGTGGTGGGAGCGAAGATGGCGGCAAAAATTATGGCGAGGCTGGCGTTTCCTAAGAAAACAGCCGAAAACATTGTTGCACTTGTGCGGTGGCACATGTTCTTTTCCGACACTGAACAGATTACTCACTCGGCGGTGCGCCGAATGGTTGCGCGCGTGGGAACTGAAAATATATGGCATCTTATGGATGTCCGAACATGTGACCGTATAGGAACGGGGAGGCCGAAAGAAAGTCCGTACCGCCTTAGGAAGTACCACGCAATGATCGACGAGGTAATGCGCGATCCGCTTTCCGTGGGAATGCTAAAAATTAGTGGGGGAAGGATTATGGAGCTTTGTGGCATTGAGCCGGGCCCTAAAATAGGGCATATATTACACGCCTTGCTCGAGGAGGTGCTTGATGAGCCCGGTAAAAACACCAAGGAATACCTAGAAAAAAGGGTCCTGGAATTGAATCAATTGTCTGAAAAAGAGCTCGTGGCCATCGGCACAAAAGCGAAACAGGCTAAAGAAAAACAGGAAGAGAAAACGTTGAAAGAAATACGCAAAAAACATTGGGTGAGCTAGATTTACGGGGGATAGGCTGTAGACATAAAGAAAGCCGCCCGATTAGGGCGGCCTTCTTAGTTCTTTGAAAGAAGACTTACCCGAAAGGGACGGCTTGTACCGAAGTCTAACCTAAGTTAGATCGGTAAAATAGGAGAATCGGAAAGAAAAGACGGTAAAGAGCCGGCTTAAGAAAATAATTTCCGAAAAAAGCAAATTGTGAAAATATTTCTTAAGAATCCGAGCTGTGGAATTTTTCTTCCGATTAGAGAGAGTTTAGCCCTCTTTCAAAGAACCGCTTTTCAGGACAATGCAATCTACGCATTCCCCCGACTAGCAACAATGATACCTCTTCCTAAAGGACAATGTAAAGGACATGGATGTGGATAACTATGCCGGGTGCCCGAAGGCTATATTCATGGCCGCAAATCTTGCCCTATCAGGGAACACACCTGGCAAAGATTTACAATTGTTGCTTTTTCGAGAAATGTCCCTTAATTGCAAGAATGTCCTTTATAGGTGCTGATGGAGACGAAAATCCCACCAAAGCGCACCTCGGAATATGCTGAAACAGTGCGAAGTCTTGCAACACAACATCTTTTATGCTACTGTTGTAGCACATAAAAATATGCTGTCGAAAACACGAAAGCAGAAGGTCGTCAGGGAAGCTGGTATTCACGGAAAGGATACGGGCTCTCCTGAAGTGCAGATCGCGATTTTGACGAAACGCATTGGTGAGCTCTCTACTCACCTAAAGGAGCACAAAAAAGACACGCATTCCCGTCGCGGGCTTCTTTCCATGGTGGCGGACCGACAATCACATCTTCGTTATCTTCAGAAGAAGAATACGCGGCGGTACAATGCTATTGTCAAGAAGCTGGAGCTTAAGAAATAGTTTCTTGAATTTTCAAGTTTCAATTATCAATTTTCAATCAATGTAGCAATACTCAATTCTTAATTAAGAAATTGGGTGTTGTTTGATAATTGAAAATTGTAAATTGATAATTTTCTTCAATGGCAGTCATCAAACACGTGGAACAGCGAGTGGGGGTATTTATCGATACGCAAAACCTCTACCACAGCGCTAAGAATCTCTATCGAGCGAACGTTAACTTCGGTCAGGTGCTTAAGGACGCGGTTGCGAACCGCACGCTTACCCGTGCGATTGCGTATCTTATCACGACGGAAGGAGCCGAGGAGAAAGGGTTTTTCGAGGCGTTAGAGAAGATTGGTATTGAAACGAAGTCGAAACCTTTGCAAATCTTCGGCAGTGGCGCGAAAAAAGCTGATTGGGACGTGGGGCTCGCCATAGACGCGGTAAAGCTCGCGCCTAAACTCGACGCGGTGATCATCGCCTCGGGTGATGGAGATTATGTCCCGCTCGTGGAATACCTCAAAAATCTGGGGTGCCAGGTGGAAGTGGTGGCGTTTGGCAAATCAACATCGAGCAAACTTCTTGAAGTTGCGGACGACTTTATCGATCTCGACGAAAATCCAAGAAAGTATCTTCTTGGAAGCAGAAGATAGGAGAACGGCTTCTATACTTAGTAGATGCGTCAAGTGTAAAAAAGAGAAATTTTTGCTACACTGACGGCAATTACCAGTAACGATTGGTCTCTGGAAACAGAGATTTGAACAGTAGTTCAGGTCTTCTTTCCGGAGAACAATCACTAATCAATCGCGAATTGAAGACGCGAATCGCCCAAATGCGGTATTCGGGCTATTCGAGAGAAAAATTCGAGTTTGATTCGGGATTATGAAGAAACAAGAATTCTCGATTGAGCTTGGTGGAAAAACACTCACCGCCGAGTTTACTGATCTTGCCGAGCAAGCGAACGGCTCGGTCATTATGAAATACGGCAACACCACCGCGCTTATCACCGCGACCATGTCTAAAGGAGAGAAGGATATGGATTTCTTTCCTCTCACGGTTGATTACGAGGAGAGATTTTACGCGGCAGGTGAAATCTTAGGATCGCGCTTCATCCGCCGCGAGGGAAGACCTACCGACGAGGCGGTGCTCTCGGGGCGCATCGTGGATCGCACGATTCGCCCGCTTTTCGACCAGCGCATGCGGCGCGATGTACAGGTGGTTATTACGATTCTCTCGATCGATGAGGACGATCCTGACATTCTTGCGGTCATCGGCGCCTCGCTCGCGCTTGGGACTTCAGATATTCCGTGGAACGGTCCCGTTTCGGCGGTACGCATCGGGAAACTCAAGGACACGAACCATCTCATCATTAATCCTATTTACAAGGACCGAGCAGAAAACCCCGAATTTGAAATGGATCTCGTGGCTTGTGGCAAGGATGGACTCGTGAATATGATCGAGGTGGGAGGGAAGGAGGTCCAGGAATCGGTAATCGTCGCCGGACTTGAAGAGGCGGAAAAAGAAATCGAGAAGCTACAGAAATGGCAGAAGGAAATTGTCGCTAAAATCGGCAAGAAAAAACAAACGGTGACTCTGCCAGAAATTTCTCCAGCATTGAAACAGTTATTTGCGGAGAAGGTTTCCTCGCGCATGAAGGAGTACGTTTTCGGACAGGCGGGGAACGCGCGTATATATGAACTCAAAGGGGAATGGATGGCTGTTGCCAAAGAACGTTTCCCGAACGAAAAAGCGAGCATCGCCGACAACCTCTTTGAAGAGGAGATTAACACTCTCATTCATAACGAGGCGGTAGATAATAACCGTCGGCCAGACGGGCGAGGTATGGACGAGGTGCGGCCACTCTTCGCGAAGGCAGGCGGCATTTCCAAAATCCTTCATGGTGCCGGCATGTTTTACCGCGGGCAGACTCATATTCTATCGGTGCTGACTCTTGGCGGACCTGGGGACGCGCAGATTATTGATAACATGGAGATTCAGGAATCGAAGAAGCGATTCTTGCACCACTACAACTTCCCGCCATTTTCGACGGGGGAAACCGGCCGCATCGGTTCGACGAATCGCCGTATGATCGGCCACGGCGCGCTTGCCGAAAAGGCCCTTATCCCGGTGATACCACCGATGGAAAAGTTTCCTTACACCATCCGTCTTGTGTCCGAAGCCTTCGCTTCCAACGGCTCCACCTCGATGGGGAGCGTGTGTGGCTCCACGCTTGCGCTCATGGACGGCGGGGTACCTATTACCGCGCCAGTTGCAGGCATCGCATCCGGTTTAATGATGCGTAGCGCGAAAGAATACAAGGTGCTTACCGACATTCAGGGACCGGAAGACCATCACGGAGATATGGACTTTAAGGTGGCTGGAACAAGAACGGGAGTCACGGCGGTACAAATGGATGTGAAGGTAAACGGCGTACCGATCCCAATTCTTTCTGAAGCGTTCGAGAAAGCGAAACAAGCTCGTTATAAAATTCTGGACGTCATAGAGAAAGAAATCTCGGCTCCTCGACCCGATATTTCTCCCCTTGCTCCCAAGATTGTCACGATACGGGTGAAGAAAGACCAAATCGGTCTTGTGATCGGCGGAGGAGGAAAAACGATCAACGGCATTAAAGAAAAGACGGGTGTTGATGCGATAGACATTGAGGAAGATGGCACGATTTTCATCTCCGGAAGAGAGGGGAGCGCAGATAAGGCCGCGAAAATGATAGAGGAACTCACCCATGAATTTTCTCCCGGTGACCGCCTCACGGGCACGGTGGTGAAAATAGCCGAGTTTGGTGCCTTCGTGGCGCTAAATGAGAACACCGATGGAATGGTGCACGTGTCCGAAATCGCTCCGTTCCGCATTGACCGCGTAGAAGCGGTGCTGAAAGTGGGTGACAAGGTGCCGGTGGTGGTAAAGGAAATTGATAAGGAACGCGGGCGCATCAAACTCTCGATTAAGGACGCGGACCCAAACTTCATTAAGCGCAAGGCCGCTTAGTGAAGTAAAACCCAAAGCCTGATCCGCCAGCTGGCGGACAAAAAACCAAACAAACATCCCAAAATCCCAAAACAAAGACGGTTTGTATTTTGGATAATTGTGTTTTGTTTGGTTCTTTGGACGGCCTGTGTTTTGTGTATTCTTTGCCGCAGTCATACTTGCGATATACTTACCCTATGTCTCCGCAATCTTCAGAGCCGAAACCGCCGAGTGAACTCAAGCGTATTCGAACGTATCAAAGCGACGTCGAGGAGCTCCTGCAAAAACAGAACGTCTCTAAGGCCTCCATTGCACTTGCGGAAAGTGAGCGGCAGGTGGAAAAACAAAAAAAAGAGGAGGTAAAAAAGACGGAGACCTCTCCTCGGGAGCCTGATCCGTCAAGGGTGTTCAAGATATCAGGGGAATTGCCGACTGGAACAGGCGTGAATCTCCGCCGCTCCGTCATGGTTTTCGTAGGTCTCTTCGTGCTCGGGGGAGTAGCGGCTGGAGCGTTCTTCTCTTTTAAAAAAGATGAGTTACCTGTTGGTCCCGCTCCGATAGCGAGAGTCTCCGAGACCCCGACCATCGTACTTAGCGGGGGAGAGAAGAGGGCAGGGGCGATTAAGGCGATACAGCAGGGTCTCTCGGCGTTATCGGTTCCGCAAAATGAGCTTCGTCGTGCTCTGCTACGACGAGGAGAAGCACTGATTACCACACCAGAATTATTCGAGCTCCTTGAAACCGGTGCGTCGCCCGCTCTGATTCGAGCGCTCACAAAATGGCCTACACTCGGCGTACATGGATTTCAGGGCGGGCAACCGTTTCTCCTCTTTGGCGTCACTTCGTACGACCATGCGTTTGCCGGTATGCTCGCGTGGGAGCAAAGACTAGTTGCCGACATTGCCCCTCTCTTTGGAGTGTCTATAAGAGAAGTGCTCGCAAATGTGGGCAGCACGACTGCGGAGGCGCTGCAGAACACCATAGAGATAAAAGATGTCATTATCCGCAACAAGGATGGCCGCGCGGTATTTGGTCCTGGAGGGGATATACTCTTTGTGTACTCTTTTGTAGATAAGGAAACGCTTGTACTCACGACAGGGGAGGACACCATGCGAGCCTTGATTAGCAAAGCGGGAGGAGGTCAACTCAAATGAAATATGAAGTATGGGATATGGAATATTAAAGAGGTTCGATTAGGTATTACATATTCCATACTTCATATCCCATATTTCATATTCCATGCTCCATATTTCATTTGATATGGTATACTGCTTTTATGACGATAGATACCAACGTATTTCAAAAGAAATTGCTCGCGGAGAAAGAGCTGGTGGAAAAAGAGCTGGCGACCGTTGGCCGGCGTAATCCGCAAAACGCCGCGGATTGGGAGCCGATCTCCGGAGTGATGGAGCGGCCGGCGGAGCGCGATGAGGTGGCTGATAAACTTGAATCTTTTGAAGAGAATGTGGCGATCGTGCGCCAGCTTGAACTTCGTCTTGCGGAAATTCAAAATGCGCTCGAGCGAGTGCAAGGTGGAACATACGGAACTTGTAGTGTGTGTGGTAAGGAGATAGAAACGGCACGCCTTGAAGCGAATCCTGCGGCAGCGACGTGCAAGCAACACTTAAAGTAATTATCGAATACCAAATTTCGAATCTTGAAAAATGTTTAAACGCGGGCAACCAGGAATAATAACTTATTCTCTTTATTGGGTATTCGATATTTTTAGACATTAGATATTCGAAATTCGATATTTCTCTTCCATGAGTTTCGCCTCCGTTTCCAGCGCCCAGGTGCACCTCTTAAGCACCTATCTCGTGCGCGTTGAAGTGGATCTCTCGAAAGGCCTGAACGCCTTTTCTATCGTCGGGTTGCCTGACAAAGCGGTGGAGGAAGCGAAAGATCGCATTGCCGCCGCGATCAAAAACACCGGCTTTAAATCCCCGAAGCAGAAAAATCACAAAATAGTTATTTCACTTGCGCCGGCGGATGTGAGGAAGGAGGGACCAAGTTTCGATCTGCCGATGGCTATTGGATACCTCATCGCCTCTAAATGCCTACCAGCAGACGTGAAGGAAAAACTGTTTGTAGGCGAGCTCTCACTCGACGGTATGGTACAGCCAATTGACGGCGTGCTTCCCATCGTCCAAGAAGCGAAGCGGGCAGGCTTCAGGGAAATATATGTACCCAAAGAGAACGCAAAGGAAGCGGCGCTCATCGGTGAGATTGATGTGTACGGTGTAAAGAATTTGTGGGAACTTGTTGCCCACCTTACTAAGAAAGATATTTTACCAGACGAGAATTGTCCCTTTATACAAAAAAAGAGGATGAGTCCGGTGCCGCAAACCGCGTTTGAAGTCGGTACGCGAGAGTATCAAGTTGATTTTGCCGATGTGAAGGGTCAGCGCACCGCGAAGCGCGGTTTAGAGATTGCCGCGGCTGGAGGACACAATATCGCCATGTGGGGCCCCCCTGGTACCGGAAAGACACTGCTCGCGAAAGCGTTCATCTCCATCCTCCCGCCGCTCGATATTGAGGAGGCGCTTGAGGTTACGGGGATTCATTCGGTCGCGGGAGCGCTCCATGAGCCCCTCATCACGTACCCGCCTTTCCGCGCTCCGCATCATACTGCTTCTTACATCGCGCTTGTCGGAGGGGGTTCAGTGCCTAAGCCCGGTGAGATCACGCTCGCGCACCGAGGAGTGCTCTTTCTTGATGAATTTCCAGAATTCGAGCGGCGCGTGATTGACGCGCTTAGGCAGCCGCTTGAGGATCGGATTGTAAGCGTGTCCCGAGTGAAAGGTTCAGCCCAATTCCCGGCACACTTCACCCTTATCACGGCCATGAATCCTTGCCCGTGCGGAAACAACGGGGTAAAGGGGAAGCAGTGCACCTGCGCGCAGCATCAGATTGACAGATACAAGCGAAAAATCTCCGGCCCTATCGTGGATCGCATAGATTTGTGGACGGAGGTTTCGATTGTCGAACATGAAAAGTTGACCGAAGGACGCGGGAGTGAAAAGACGAGCGAAGAAATACGCAGGAAGGTGGAAGCCGCTCGCAAAAAAGCCGAAGAACGGTACCACACGCTAAAACTCCCGTTCAAGACAAACAGCGAAGTGGGAGCGCGCGATATCGGAGCGGCAATCCCTCTTAGCGACGAAGTAAAAAAGACATTGAATCTTGCCGCGAAAAAGCACGACCTTTCTGCGCGCTCGTATCATCGACTGATCAAACTCGCTCGAACTGTCGCCGACCTCGAGGGCCACGATGAGGTGGCGGTGGATGATCTTATGGAAGCACTCACATATCGACCGAAACAACTCTCAAATAGTTAGTAGAAGGTAGCTAGTAGTAAGTAGTTTATCGGAAAAGAAAAACCGCAACGAGGCCAAGTCGCTGCGGGTGAAATTGTACTCTCTCGATGCTTTCTGACTTACAGGAAGGGCGAGACGAGGATTCGTAACCCAAACCCGATAAGAACTATCCCAAATACTCGAGCCAAGTAGTGCAACTTCGAAGTGAAGCGAGTCTTGACGAGTGGACTTGAGAGCAGAAAGGCAACAAAGGCAAACCACACAATGTCGACCAGTGACATCCACACCCCGTACAGCACCTTAATGATGATTGGTGTCGCACCAACTACCTGTGTGAACAGAGCAAAAACGAACAGGTAGGCTTTCGGATTGCCCATCATGTTAATAAAGCCTTCACGGAACGCGGTGCACGCGGTTGAAACTCTCGCTGAATGAGCAACCTCCGCGTCCACATCATAAGGTTTCGTCTTGAGAGCTTTGAAGCCAACGTAGATAAGATAGCTTGCGCCCAGAAACTGTAGCGCAAGATACAAGGTGGGTACTCTCACCACAAATCCGCTTAGCCCCAAAATCGCAAAGCTTACGTGCAGGAACGAACCGACAGCGATTCCGAATACGCAGTATAATGTAAGTCGAAACTGCATGGTCACACTGTTTTTGGCAACGAGCGTAAGGTTCGGCCCAGGGCTTATCACCACAGCGATGTGCAGAGCGGCCAACATAAGAAACTCCGACAAATAGGGGATAGTCATAAGTCGTTCATTGATGGAAGGAACTGTTTTGACTCCAGGATACTGCCATACAATGTGCTGAAAGTCAATGTGCCGTGGTAATATATGGAAAAAGACCGCACGGTCAGTGCGGCTTTTTAGGTCTACTAACTGCTCCCCCAGCTGGCGGGCTACTAGCTACTTACTTCTTTAGAAGGGATTTTTTGCTCCGCGGACCTCGAAGTGGAGGTGCGTACCGGTCGAGCGACCCGTCGACCCCATGTAGCCGATGATTTCGCCTCGAGTCACCGTATTTCCGACCAAAACCGCGAGAGTTGAAAGGTGGCCGTAGAGCGTTTGCGTGCCGTTTTGGTGATTGACGACAATGTAATTTCCGTATCCTCCATTCCATCCAGACGAGCGTGCGATAATCACCTCACCGGAGGCTGAAGCGAGAACGGGTGCTCCCGAATAGCTTGCGATATCAATACCGTTATAGCCGTGAAGTCCTTGTGTTTTCTTGCCACCGATAACCGGGCGGAGGTAGTAGCCTTCATAGCTCGGGCCAGCAGTACCCCGAAGTGTCGCCGGGCGGCCCGCCAATGAAGCGCTTGGGGGAGCGGCGATTTCGCCGTCAGGCACGAGCACAATATCGCCAATCGAAAGTCTCGCATTCTCGGTAAGGTGGTTGTATTGAGATATTTCAGTCACATCGGCTTTGTATTTCTTGGCGATGCTTTGCAGTGTGTCGCCTTTCACGACAGTATGGCGAACGCCGGAGATGGGGAGAATGATGAGCGTCTGACCAGGGCGGATCATGCCGCGACTTATGTCGTTGGCCCAACTGATCGTATTCGTGGTCACCCCAAACATCTTCGCAATCGCGCTTAGGGTATCTCCTTCGCGCACGACATAGGTGCTGATGGCCCCGCTCTGATTTTCTTCAATATCCGCAAGGGTGCCTTCAGGGCCGATTTCGGCAAAAAGCGCCACCCCTCCTACGATGGTAATGTCGCCACCACCCTTTCCTGGATTCGGGTCAAGATTCCGAGCCGCAACAAGAAGGCCAACGTTTTGGGAATTGACCGGAGAGGAGGTGGTTTCGGCTTTCGCTTCTTCCGTGAAGAGATTAGTGACGAAAGAAACCACACCAGCGTGAAGATTCTGCGGTGGGAACATAACATAGAAGCTCCACGCCAAAAGCCACACCGCCCCATAACCTACAAGGCGGGTCTTTCGGGTTGCCCTACGGCAAAAAAGAGGTGTTCTGGAGGCCTCTTTGCCCCCACTGGCAAAAGAATTGTGAGTTGGTTGTGAGATAAGCGAGGGGCCGAAAAAGGAGAACTTGTGAGAATCAACCGTGCTCTCAAAAGACAGAAACCCTACGAGGTGTTACATGGGTTGCTGTGATTCTGGCTCTGCACTGATTAGATTGCTTTTAAAGCTCTGCTCTCGGTGGTCATTTCTGTCGTGAATCTTCCGAAAAAAGGCCTTGTAAGGCCATTTTTGACTTACCGTACGGCACTCCTGTACCCTCCTACAATAGCCGATGGGGCACTCTAAGTCAACCGAGCAATCCACCCCTGTGGATAACGAAAAGAGATGAAATATGAAACATGAAATATGAACTATTAGATATAGGTGATTGAGAAGACAAGCGATTTATTATTCCATAGTACATATTACATAATTCATCCATACATTATGGTTCTAGGAGTCCTGAGGCTTTGCGAAGGGCAACGAAAACGAAGCCTAAATATCGAATCTCGAATACCTAATCTTGAAAAAATCTGAATACAAAATACTAAACAAAATCCTCCGTCTCGAAGACTCGACCACCCTCCTTTAGAAAAGGAGGAATTCAGAAATATGTTTGTAGTTTCTTCTTTTCTATTGAGTTTTTTCGAAATTCGAAATTCGGTATTCGATATTTTTTTTGTGCTATAGTGTCCACGCTATGTTGCATCTTGAAGGACTGAATGAGCGACAGCAAACAGCCGTGCGGCACAAAGACGGACCGCTTCTCATCGTCGCGGGAGCCGGAGCGGGGAAAACTCGGGTCATCACCCACCGAATTCTGCATCTCATTAAGGAAGGCATCGCGCCGGAGTCTATCCTGGCGATTACCTTTACGAATAAGGCGGCTAAAGAGATGAAGGATCGCGTTGAAAAGCTTCTGGCTTCCCGCCTTCAGCTTTCGGAAGCTCTGTCTGTACGAACCAGAGGCCGTGATCTTGAGGCTAAACATTTCCCCTGGCTGGGCACGTTCCATGCGCTCGGCGTCCACATTATCCGTGAGAATAGCGATCGGCTCTCGCTCCCTAAGCGATTTGCTATTTTTGACCGCAGTGATTCACTCGCCGCGATCAGGGAAGCGGTCAAAGAGAGCGAGCTTGACCCGAAACAGTTTGAACCGGGTAAAATACTCGCGGCTATCAGCCGCGAGAAGGGGAAAATGATGACGCTTCAAGAATTCACGGTTCACTCGGAAGGAGAGTATTTCCCGAGCATTATCGCCAGTGTGTGGCAAAAGTACGAAGCAACTCTCAAAAAGGAGAGAGCGCTTGATTTTGACGATCTCCTGCTTAAAACAGCGCTGCTTCTCCAATCGGAAGAGGAGATACGGAAGCATTACGGACGGCGGTGGCAGTACATCCATATTGACGAGTACCAAGACACGAATCACGTGCAGTATATGATCACGAAACTCCTCGCAAAAGAACATACAAACATCGCGGTAGTGGGCGACATTGACCAAAATATCTACAGCTGGCGCGGGGCGAGTATCAAGAATATTCTCAATTTCGAGAAAGATTACCCTACCGCGAAAGTGGTGCTTCTGGAAGAAAATTATCGATCAACGCAGACGATCCTCACGGTCGCCAACCGTATCATCTCGAAGAATAAAATGCGCCGCGAGAAAACGCTGTTTACCAAAAATCACGAGGGAGAGAAGGTTGGCCTTTTCACCGCGTATGACGAAGCTGGGGAGGCTTCATTCATCGCCGGACGCGCAAAACAGCTTATCGCCGGAGGGGTTTCGCCTGCGGGGATCGCCGTGCTCTTTCGCGCGAACTTTCAAAGTCGAGTGCTTGAGGAAGCTTTTCTGCGCGAAGACGTTCCCTATCAGGTGCTGGGGGTTCGCTTCTTTGAGCGTAAGGAGGTCAAAGATGTGCTTGCCTACGTGCGAGCCGCCCAAACCGCTTTTGCCTCGCAAAACTTGAACGAGCAGGCTCTCAATCTAAGCGGGGGTTTTTCTGATGTGCGTCGCATTATCAATGTGCCACCGCGTGGAATCGGAAAGGTAACGCTCCTAAAGATCCTTGCCGGAAAGGAGAGTGAACTCCCGCCCGCGATGCAGGGCAAGTTCACCGCATTCAAAAAACTCCTCCTTGAGCTGCGCGTGAAGCTGCATAATGTGCCGCTTTCCGAAGCGATCAAGTGGATTGTGAGCGAAAGTGGACTTGAAACCGAGCTTAAAAAAGGAGGGAGCGAGGACGAAGAGCGTCTTGAAAACATAAAAGAGCTTGTGACCTTCGCGACAAGGTATGACACCCTTCTTCCGAATAACTCGCGCGAGGAAGCGCTCGATGCGTTTCTCGCCGATGTGGCGCTTCAGAGCGATCAAGATGAGCTTAAGGACGACATGCCAAGCGTGAAGCTCATGACGGTGCATGCCTCCAAAGGTCTTGAGTTCGACTACGTCTTCATTGGTGGGCTCGAAGAGGGCCTCTTCCCTCATGAGCGGCTGTCTGAAACTCAAAGCGAAGGTGATGCTGAAGAAGAGCGTCGCCTCTTCTATGTCGCTCTTACCCGGGCCAAGAAAAAAGTGTTTCTCTCCTACGCGGGGGTGCGCACGATCTTCGGCTCACGGCAGGTGACGGTACCTTCAGAATTCATCTTCGACATCGATGAGGAATTTCTAGAAGCCGAGAATTATGTGGAGGGCGGAGGGAAGATCATCTATTTGGATTAGTCACGAATCAAACGCGAATCGTTCACTTGAATCACGCGAAAGGGATTAGCGATATTCGCGACAGAAATTCGAGTATGATTAGAGATATGTTTAAAAAGAAATCCTTAGGTCAACACTTCCTCCGCGATCCGAAGATTCTCGGCAAGATTGTCGCGGCGGGGAAACTGACACTTGAAGACTCTGTACTAGAAATCGGTCCCGGGGAAGGAGGGCTCACGATGCTCTTGCTGGCGAAGGTAAGGAAGGTCGTCGCGGTGGAGAAAGATGATCGCTTGATTCCCATACTGCGAGAAAGATTCGCTTCGGAAATTGCCTCGGGCAGACTTGAGCTTATCCACGCCGACATTCTTGACTTCTCCCCTACTAACTACTCACTACTAGCTACTAACTACAAAGTGGTCGCCAACATCCCCTACTACATTACGGGCGCGCTCATGCGGAAATTTCTGCAGGAGGGACCAGAGCCTTGCATGATGGTGCTTCTCGTGCAAAAGGAGGTGGCAAGACGGATTGTGGCACAGGACGGTAGGGAGAGTATTCTTTCAATAAGCGTAAAAGCGTATGGAACTCCAAGATACGTGGATACGGTCAAGGCGGGCTCATTTTCGCCACCACCGAACGTAGATTCAGCGATTATCGCAATTGAAGGAATTTCGAAAGAGTTTTTTACTCATTGCGGCGAGAAAAAATTCTTCGCGCTTCTCAAAAAGGGGTTCGCTCACCCAAGAAAGCTCCTCGCGTCAAACCTTGGGATTGAAACGGGGGTACTCGAAACGGCCGGCATCGCTCCAAACGCTCGGGCGGAAGTTCTCTCTCCAGAAGCTTGGAAAGATCTCGCGACTAAAATACTAGACGGACGCTAAGGAGTTGACCCGTTATAAATGATAAGTGGCGCGAAAAAGAAAGGGAGCGGGGTCACCACGGGACAGAGCGATAGACCACAATAGACCCAGGAGACAAAAGGCGCTATGCATACCATCGTCGGCAAATATTTGCCTATGATCTTTTGTCCGGGATGCATAGCCGGCCCCCATGGAAACGTGTATGCTCCCACACCTTGAAGCATGACAACTGGGGTACCAACCGCAAGGGGAGTTAAGTTTACTTCCTGTACGCCATTGAGGCATCCTGGGCCTACCGGATACCAAAAGCTGTAGACCCCGGGGGGAGGAAACGTAGGGAGCGCACCTGCGCTCATGATACTTCCGGGGACGCCCGGTACGTTTAGCACTATGCCGGCAAAGTGAGGCAAGAGCGTGAGTCCCAATCCGAGGAAGCCCACGCCCAGAGCTTGTGCATGAACGCTTCCAGGAAGAACACACAGCATGAGCGCACAGAGACCCCCTCTCCACAATAGCGACAAGCTACGCATATATGAAATAATAGTAACATGAAATTTAGCTTGCAAAGCGCTATCGTACTTTTCGTGCTAGCGATAGCAATAGTCGGAGGGGTACTCTGGAGCACTCGTTTTGCCACTACAGCTGTCGAGAATTCTCCCGGCCTATCGAGAACATACAAACATCCAATTTTGTCCGAAGTATACATGTCGGAGAACGCTTCTGACACAGACGGTGACGGAATTCCTGATTGGGAGGAGAAACTTCGCGGAATGGATCCGAACAAACCTGACTCAGAAGTAAGAGAGGCGAGCTCAGGAATTATACATGATCTTACTTTGCCCACATTGGAGACACCGGTATCTCCATCGTACAGGAGTGCTACAGCAATTCCCACAGAAACCCCTGCGATACCGCTCGAAGCAGGTAGCGAGAGTGCATCTCAAGATACCGCAGTTTCTATTGAGTTGCGTACACTTCTGCATAGTTTCGGAAATAATGTTGGTCTTGCATTATCACTCATATTTAATCAGTCCTTCGCAAGTGAAGAACAGGCATTATTCAAAAACACCGTTGGAACTTCGAGCGTGGATGCTTTGAAGAAACTTGCTCCGGTCGGAAACGCCTATAAAACTGTGTCGGAAACGCTTCGTCAAGTACAGCCTACTCCTGAAACACGGGAATTGCTCGCTAATCTCCACCGTGCGTATGATAGGATCGGAGGTGCAGTACTCTCACTCGCTGATGCACCTACCGAAATACCCATTCTTGGAGAGAGATGGACGCGCTACTCTGAAGCGGCACTTGGTGTAGGAAAAGCTGTCTCTGACATGATTGTATTTTTCAAGAAACAGGGAGTTGTATTTTCGCCAAGTGAACCGGGAAGTATTATTTCGTATTAACTTGTTAATCCATAACCATGTCATGGGGTATGAAAATTATGTTAGGAATCGGAGCAGCCATCCTGCTCGGCGGGGGTCTCTGGTTTTTATACACCGGTCGGAGTGAAGCTACGTTCAGGCGCGTGAGCCCCGAAGATGCCAAGAGGGCAGCCGCGGTGCTCTCGAAGGATCAAGACGGCGACGAGCTTAAGGACTGGGAGGAAGAATTGTGGCGCACTGACCCCTTGAGCTCCGACTCTGATGGAGATGGGACGCTCGATGGGGAAGAGATCAAACTCGGCAGAAATCCTCTGAAGGCAGGGTCCAATGATGAGCTGGATAAAGAAACGATTGAATCAAAAACGGTTCCGGGAGGAGGGGATTGGACCGAGACCGATCGCCTTTCTCGAGAGCTTTTCGCCAAATACCTCGCTATCAAGCAATCGGGAGCGCCTTTCACCGCCGAGGAAGAAGAGGCACTGCTTGCAGATTTTATACACCGATACCCGGAACCAGCATCCATTACCGTATACACGGAAAGCGATATCCGTCTGACCGAAAAAGACGACGTTGCGGCCTGGCATGGGTATGGGAACGCGATTGGATCGGTGCTTGAGAAGCATAGAAATACAGGGGGCGAGAGTGAGCTTATCATATTCGAGCGCGCGCTTGAAAATGAGGACGAAACCGATCTTGCGAGCATAGAGACCCGCGTAGAGCGTTATGAACGGCTACTTCTTGACTTTAAAGCTCTACCGGCACCAAAAAGTATGCAGCCTATGGCTGTGGCCCTCCTTAATGCCCTTGAAGCCCTCAAACAGAGCGTCGGTGGTATGACGCTTGCGTTTACCGATCCCGTGCGGGCGCTCTCTTTTGCAACCGCGTATCCGAGCGCGATAGATACGCTCACCGAAAGCTTTGGGCGTATCGCCCTGTTTTTCCAAGATAATGAAGTGGTGTTTGGGAAGGATGAAGCGGGATACATTCTTACCCAATAAGCAAGATGTAAAGCACAGTGTCCAAAAAGCCAAATAATGAAACAACCCAAAGCACAGTGTCCAAAAGGCCAAACAAAAAAGTAGAATTCACAAAAAATGGGACAGCGTATGGAATCAAAGGAGACAAACAGATATCGAGAGTTGGAAAATCGCACGGCAACATTTGCAAAGCAAACGATTGGAGTTTGCCTTAAATTACCGAGGAATAGAGTAAACGATCCACTAGTTAGCCAAGTTATTAGAGCCTCGGGGTCAGTCGGAGCAAATTATCGTGAAGCAAACGAAGCGTTGGGAAAGAAAGACTTTGTGTATCGTTTAGGGGTTGCTCGTAAGGAGGCGAAGGAAGCACAGTACTGGTTTGAACTACTAGTGGAGGCAAATCCCCTGCAAAGGGAAGCATTAACGGTGCTTTTGAGAGAGGCGGAAGAACTTCGCAACATCTTATCTGCAATCATAAACAAGGTCTCTTAGCCCCTTTGTTTGGCTTTTTGGGTATTGTGTTTTGTGCTACTGCGTCTTATCCACTTTGTATACACCGCTTATCCACAATCCTCTGCTATAATGGAAGGGATGTGAGAGCGGTTCACACCAAACCCAGCACCTTTGTCGTGAAGCCAGAAGCTTTACGGGGCATTTGTGTATGGAAAAAGGGAGGAAATGCGTTCGGCCCATACCGAATCTCAAGGGTGTTGGGCAAGCTACTCCTCGGTTTTTTGACTGCACTACTAATTATGCCGGTCTTCTTTTTCATGCGTCCTCAAAAAGCTGAAGCGCTGGTTTCGTTAGCCCAATGTTTTGCCGCTAAAGGAACCGCTTCGGCCACTGCTGGATCCTCTGCGGCAGCAGCAGCGGTTGCGAGCGTACCGACAAGCGACGTCACGAATACCGTTACGACGGCGCAAGGCACTGCTGGTACTGATTGGTCCGCCTGCTTCATGAAGGGACTCACGAAGGTGATCGCGAAAACGCTTCTGCACACCTTTACGCAGTCAATCGTGAACTGGATCAATACCGGTTTCGAAGGGTCGCCTTCGTTCATCACCAATCCCGAAGGGTTCTTGAACGACATTGCCGATCAGACGATCGGACGTGTGATAGAAGATATTTCGCCGCTCCTCTGTTCTCCATTTAGGTTAGATATAAAGTTTGCACTCGGACTTAACATGTCGCTGAACACCCGAGAAGAGATTCATTGCCGCCTTACGGATGTGATCGCGAATGTCCGCGGAGCTTATGACGGATTCGTCGCTGGTACCGTTGGGTCTGGCAATTTGAGCAACTGGATACATATCGCGGGGACTCCACAGAATAATCCCTACGGCGCCTACATCGCAACCACGAATAAATTGAGTGCGAGTATCACATCAGCTACCGGACAACAAATCAAACTCCTCGATTGGGGCAAAGGATTCAAGTCATGGAGAAGCTGTAAGAAGTGGGGACCCGATATCAAAGAAGGAAATCCTCCCAGAGTCGTGCGTAAGGGAGCTTGTATCGAGGAAGGTCCTATCAAAACCCCAGGTTCTATCATTCAAGATCAGGCTACCGGAGCGCTCGGCACCACACTGCGTGAGCTTGAAGTTGCCGATGAGATTGATGAGGTGGTCGGAGCGCTTATCAACCAACTCCTCGTAAAGGTGATGAGTGCCGGAGGAGGACTCCTCGGTGCGAGTAGTGGTGGCGGTTCAAGTGGCGGAAGCGCTACCGGCTCTCTAGCTACCAACCCGAACTTTGTGCTCGCTAACGCGGATGCCAAAACGCCCGAAGGTATCAACTGCCGCTTGCGGTATTATCCGGCAACCGTAGAAGATCCTGAGGGGAGCGGGGTATATGTACCCGATAACAGCGCTGCAAGTGCGCTCAACAATAGCAATCAAGTATGGACAGACAATCTAGGCGTTGGCAAAACAGTGGGCGTGACAGGAAATGATACCCGACCGCTCGTGCCAGCAAAATATATCAAGCAAGGAGTCGCCGAACCTGTAAGCGTGGAAAAAGATCCCGGACAAACCTGGGAAGTCTATTTCGCGAAGATCCGAGCCGGGTGCGAAAATGAGTGGAACACGCTTATTGATAATGCTTCGACAGTGGGGCTTGGGAAGTATACAGGGGGATCGGTGACCACTTCAGACAAACCAACTACTCCTCAAACTCAAACGGTGGAAGGCAACATGGCACAGGGAAAAAGGGTGACGCAATCAAGCTCATGTGTTGGTTTTCCTCTATTTCTGCCTGAACCATATGCGTATGTTGCGGTTGACGGAAACCGTTCGCCGGGCAATGCGTACATTGCCACCATTGCGTGCACACAGAGGGAGGCAAATCCATGGTGGGAAGTTGACCTTGAAACCAATGACCGTAGCAACAAAAAGGAAACGGAAACGAAAGAAATTACGAGCATACGAATTTATGGTGCCGGCAGCTGGAATAACGGTACCGACCTTGGGAATAATGCCCTCTTCTCGCCGGGAGTGATCGTATCCGTGCTCGACAGCAATCGGATGACAGTCTACACGGTAGCGGGCCTGTTGCGGATTGACTCACAGCGCCCATTCGTTGAGGCATCAATTCCGAAAATACGCGGAAGGTACGTCCGGATAGAGGCGAAAATGGAACCGGGGAAAGCCCCACGCCCTCTGCTCATTGCCGAAGTTGAAGTCTTCGGGACACAAATTCGCCTTGACGCATCGGGAAACACTACGGCGCCTATTGTTCCCTTCGGCTTTTCCTCGATCAAACCACAGAATCTGCCCAGGCCAGAGCCCGGTGTGACATTCGGATGGAGTAATATAACCTTTGTGCCAAACCAGTCACAGAGCAAGGCGGAGGAGGGTATCAGACTGCGAGCAAGATTCTACGAATGTAAGAATGAGCAGAATTGCACGGGAAAAGATGATGAGTTCCAGCAAAACCCAAGCCCATTTACCAACTGGTTCACACAGTTAGAACTCACGTATAGCGTGCAGAATGTGAGGAGCAACAAATTCGCCATTATGCCTTCTTCTGGAGGGTATATCTACAATACAGATCCAGATACGGGAGTCTTGGTTGAGCCGCCGCCCAATTGTGATGAAGAGTGTGTACACGGGATTGTCTTCGCCAAAAATCTTTCGGTTGAAAACTATTCGATCAACGTCTCTATGACAGGAACCCTCAATACGGGAACTAAAGCGAAGAAACCATTGCGACTTGTAGTCGAAGTCCTCGACAGAACTGGAATCCCAATCGGATCAGCTATAGCAAATTTCGTGACGCAATAGAATACATTTCATGACCTTCTTTCGCGACAAAAAATACCATACCATCTGTGCCAGCGTTGCCCTGCTTATCATGCTGGGCACTTCGGGGATGCTGGCTTTGCCGCTCATCGCAAGCGCGCAACGTCTACCCACGCCGAAGCTCCAAGGCGATAATATTGACTTCTTCAACCCAAACGCCAATAACGATTTCCTCACACCGGTATATATACCTTCAAATTCTGTGGAGTTACCACAAGCGGGAGTAGGGACGGCGGCTGAAAAGCAAGCCAATGACGCGAGAATAGCGGTGAATCAACGAAGTCAGGCGGATGAACTCGCCGCAAAGTTTACCTGTTTGGGGTGGAATGTCGGCATTAACATAAAGGGATGCCTAGCCGGTATCATGGACATTATTATGTGGATTGCCGCGCGGGCACTATGGGTCGCGGGAATCCTCTTTAACGTTACCCTCTACTTCACCCTCAATTTGAGTGCACTCCTCGACAAGATGCCGATTGTGGATATCGGCTGGAAGGTGCTTCGCGATCTTGCGAACATCGTGTTCATTTTCATCACACTCTGGTGCGGTATCTCGATCACGCTCGGCATCGGGGATAACGGCAAGAAAGCGTGGGGCTACCTCGCGCAGATGGTGCTGGTCGCGCTTTTCATTAACTTCTCGCTCTTTATCACAAAAGCCGTGGTGGATGTTTCGAACATTGCCGCACTCCACTTCTATTCGCTCACCGTGGATCCAGAACACCAAAAGGACTGGGATGGGGGAATTTCCGAAGCGTATCTCTACGGCCTCAAGCTCTCTACGCTGTATAACATTAAGCAGATCGGCGCATGGGATTCAAACAGGAACTCTCTTGTTGGGTCACAGCTCAAAAGTGCCGGAAAAGATAATCTAGATTTCGGTAATATCATCCTTATCGGCTTTTTCGGTTCGCTCCTCATCATCGTGACGGCGTGGGTATTCTTCGCGGGAGCAATCATGTTTATCTACCGCGCCATCACACTTATCATCCTTATGATGCTCTCACCGCTCGCGTTCGTCGGACTCATTCTCCCCGGCGCGTCCGGCATGGCGCATCAGTGGTGGAGCAAGCTCTGGAGTCAGGCATTCTTCGCACCACTCTACCTCGCGCTTGCCTACATTGTCGTGCGCACGATTAATTCAGATAGCTTTCAACTCTCGCTACTAGGGGGCGCGAGTGGATCAGGTCTTGTTGGGGCCCTTACCGGCAGCGACCCGAATGCGATCGCCGTTATCTTCAACTTCATCATCCTCATCGGGCTTATGGTGGGGTCGCTTATGGTCGCTTCGCACCTCGGTGCCCGCGGAAGCGAAATGGCCATGGCCGGGTGGGAGAAAAGCCAGGGGGCAACTATTGGTATCGTCGGAGCTACTACGCGCGGTATAATTAAGACACCTTCAGCCACATTACGCGGGGCGGGAAATATAGTCTCAAACACTCCAAAAGGTTTGGGCAGAGCAACTAGCTGGATGGCGAACACGCGATTGCTTAAGGGCAGCCGCCTCGGCAATGTCGTCGCCGGTCTTGGAAACAAAATGCAAAAACGTGGACAAGAATTTCATGAGCGTGGGATCGGGAAAAAAATTCGCAAGGTTACGGGGGTGGCCAGCAAGGCTATGGACGTGCGCTATTTGGAAGAGAGAGCTGGGCAGAGCTGGCTCGGTAATACCACTATAGGGAAAGGCGTACGTGCCGCAACGATAGGGGGCGCTGCCAATCTGAAAATTGGCGACAAGTCACTGCAAGAAGCACACGAGGTAGGTGAGGAGCAAGAAACTGCCCGCCACATCATCAGTCTTATTGCGGAGGCGAGAGGGAGAGGCAGCGAGCTTGAGCCCCTGTGGCACGAACAGGATCACCTGAATCAGGAAAAAGTAGACGCGGAGAAAAAGCAGGAGGAAGGTAGAAAAGAGCTGGAACAGGCAGAACGGCGGCCACTCACGGCACAGGAGAAGAAGAAAGTGCAGGAAGCCGAAAAGGAACTCGAACAAGCAAAGGTAATACCCGACGAGCGCAAGAAAGAGATACAGAAACAAAAACAAAAAATCCAGGAGTCGGACAAAAACGTCGCTGCCGCGAAAACCTACGCGGCGGCGCATCCCAACGATGCAAACGCACAAGAGGAGGTGAAAAAAGCAGACGCCGAACTCGCGAAGCGCTTCGAACGTCTCAAGGAGCTCGAAACGCACACGCCCGAAGAACAGGAACGCATCGCAGCGGCCGAAGCGAGGCTGGAGGCGGCCCGGTATAGGGCTGATCCGGAGCTTATCAAACAGCGGAAGACAGAGTTAGTCGCGGCGAAGCAGCCGACTCCCGAGCATCAGGAGAAGATACAGAAGTCCGAATCAACGCTCGAAGAAGCAAAGACGTTGCTTAAGAAAAAAACAGAGGAGCGTGAGGAGAGTGAGAGGAAGACGGGGGTGCGGGACATTGTGCTTCGCTCCGAAGAGGAAAAGCTCGAAAATCTAGTCAAACGCCGTACGGAAGCCGCCGAAGAAACAAGGAAACTGACCGCCGAAGAACAGGGCAGAGTGGCAAAGGCCGAAAAAGCGCTTGATGAAGCTTTGCATCCGCCGCTCACCAAGGAGCAGGAAGACGCAAAGGAAGTCGCGATCAGAGTGGCTAATGACAAACTGGATAAAGCAGCTGAAGATCTTGAAAGAGCGAGCAAAAATCTTGCCAAGTTTAAACAGGAGAAAGGAGCTAAGATGGCGGAACTGGTCGCAAAGCGTTCGAACGCCTTCTCGAAGATGTCGGCGCAGGAGTTCGTCCACTATGCCCCGAAGGAAGACAAGAAGCGCATGGACTTCGAAAGCGATCCGCCAGGCCACTTCCTCGCCGTGATGGAGGATGAGCACTTAACCGAGGAGGAAAAAGAGGAGGCGACGCATCATTATGTACATCGTCTATGGCAAGAGGCGCGCCGAGGAGAGAATCGAAATGAACGCTTTAATGAACTCCTCCTCAATTTCCAAAAGAAATTTGGCAAAAAAATGCAAGTGGTGGAGCGTCTTGCCAAGGAGCTTGAACGTCAGGGTTTTGTAGAGCAGCTGAAAGAATTGCGACGTAAAATTACTGAAGCGGAGGAAAGGGAAGAGGAGGAGCGGAGAAGGAGGAATGGTTAAAAACTCATAAGAATAATAGGCGAGTGACGTTGGTAAATATTAATAAGTAATAAGCCATTATGCCGTACGAAACACCTCCAACTGTCGCAGAAACGGTAGTCGAGCGACTCAAACGACAAGCTGCCGAAGTGGAGAAGAAAATAGTCGAGATCGATGAAACGATCGATGAGCGAATCGAGCTCATGTACAAATCGGGCGAGCTTGAGCGACCGGAGAAACCGACTGCCGCGGACCAGCTGGGATGGGAATCTCCGGGCCATCGCACGGCACTTCGTAACATGCGTAATACTGACATGATTCGGGTATGGTATCAGTACACACCTGAAATATTCGAGCAGGAGTTACTCACGGAAACCATTATGCAAGGCGTTTGGGTGGATGTGCGTAAAAGTGAGAAATTTGATTCCGGCTTCAAGGACAGGATGCGCGTAAAAAAACGTCAGTACGTACGATACAGCGGTGACCTTACTCTTGGATTCCACCCTAACGTGACAAAACGGCTAAATGAAACGCATGGGCACGCACTAGATGAGCTTCGCAAACTGGCTAATAAGCGCATGCAGGAGCTCGGTCCGACGGGGAAAAATGAAAAGGGAGAAGAGATACGGAGCTATTTCGATGTGTTCGCCGAAGATTTCATATACGATGAAAAGAAGCGCAATATAAGTGAAGAGTATCGAAAACTCATTGAAGAGCATAATGCGATGGTACCGGAGGAGGAGAGGATTTCGGACGCAGTCACCCCAAAAGAGCGCGCGACATTGTACTATGGCGCTGGTCAGGCTATGTGGGATGCCGTATCGCAGAATCTTGCGGATAATGAATTCACGCTCATGCCCGGTTCACTTCGAGAGCTCTACGTCGTCATGCGAAATATGGATGAAAACAAACTTCAGAATTACCGTGATCGCGACCTTGACGTTAAGATACCCATGGTGGAGTTCTTCATAGAGCAATTTAAGGATGAGGTGCTCGGTGTGCGCGAAGCGACCAAGAACAACCTCGAACTCTTTACTTGGTTTGTCAACAAACAAGGCCAAAGTTTCATCCCATTTAACGCCTTACGCGAAGATTTGAAAGACTGGTGGGAAATTATCAAGTCGCTCCTTGGTCGACCCAAAGATTCTCGAGTACAACCATCTATATATCCGTATTTACAAGATGATAGGTCGGGGGGGAACAATTCGAAGGTCATGCAGAAGCTCAATGAATTCCGAGCCGAGCGGGGACTTTCGCGTTGGACTGTGGATGAAACGCCATTCGCGCGTATCGGGTTTACCACCGGGTTTGCAAAACAGCAAAAAAAGTGATGTCGTAGCGCTGTAGTAAAGGTCAACGTCAAGTGGTAGGTAAGTGAAATGAACTATGGATCCTCAAGACGCAAGAATACAACTGAATATTTTCATCGACAATCTGCCCGACAGTGTTTTCATTCCGCTCCGTGATAGAAATATTGACCCAAGTCTCGTTACGACCGACATTACCTCGGCGTATGAATTCGTTATTCGAGAAACAGGACACATTGTGGAAGGTGTGCGGCGTGTGCTGGCAGGAGAAGATTCACCAAACAACTTCGTGGCGTTCATTCAAAAAGACGAACATATAGAAGAAGATAACCGTCAGAAGATACCTGTGCTTGCATATGAAATCCAGACAAAGGTATTCGATCCAGTACTGCCGATTTTGAAACAAGCGGGGTTCACAATAAAGGAAGGAAGGGTGCCGGAGCCGCCGAAATCGGTGGTGAAGGATGAAGTAAGAAGTGTGAATTATGGGAGGGAGACACCCCCCGCTTCCGAAGACGGAGGCGCCCCCTTTGCTAAGGGAGATATCCGACCACCTATAGATGAAAAGAATGCTCGATCCCTCCTTCGCATCGCGGCCGGCACCACATATACCGAAGGGGACCTTAGGAGCGCCTTCGAGGCATTACCGCAAGGACTCCGGCAATCAATCTCATCGGTTGATACCGCGAACGCCATCCAGGACGTCGCCAAAAAGCATCTCTTGCATGTTGACCAGATGGCGGCACTCGCGAGCGAAACGGGGCTGGTGCTTCTTGGGCTCACGCATCCTAGGGATTTTATCCTAAATCTTGCAAGACGCCTGCGGGTGCCTGAAGAAAAGGCGCGAGAGGTCGCAAGAGACATAAGCGGGCAGATACTTTCGAAAGTCCGAGAAGCTCTCCGCGGTCTTCACGAAGACGTGAAGCCGCCGAAAGAAAATACCGAATATCGAAGTTCGAATATCGAAAAATCTCGAACCACACAACAAGAGAACACTGAACTAAACGCTAAACGCTATCCGCCAGCTGGCGGACTAAACGCTTCTCTCAAAACTCCCTATTCTGCCGGAGCAAAATGGAATGTGGGAGAAAATATCCTTGCTAAACAAGCCGAGGAAAAACTCTCTCGGGAGGAGATGCTTCATGGGATTGAAAATCCTAAATCGATATACGAAAATACGAATTATACGAATCAACGAATGGCTACGAATAAGACGAGGGCGTCAGTAGCCGAGAAGAAAGAAGCGGTGGGACCGACGGGGTGGAAAGCGGTGCAGAATGAAGTACGAAGTATGAATTATGAAGTAGGGAAGAGCCAAATCCCATCGAAACCAGTCGTTCCCGCATCCCCCATTACCGCGCCTAGACCGTCCATGACGGCGGAAAAAGTTCGACCGCAAAGCGAGGGAGATACCCCACCTCAACCCTCACCTCTAAAGAGGGGAGGAAAGGCCGATGACGCGGCAAGCTTCTTGGAGCAGAAATTGGAACAACCCATGTCCATTCCGAGGGAGGAGAAGCGGTATACGACAGATCCGTATAGAGAGCCACTCGCGTAAGCGCGAGTGTCGAATTATGAAGTATGAATACTGAATTAAGGGAAAGAAA
>MHRI01000011.1:54164-54381 GCA_001820935.1 Candidatus Taylorbacteria bacterium RIFCSPHIGHO2_01_FULL_51_15
GAAGGATTTAGTCGGACTTCATATAAGGAAAAGGCGAATTTCTATAGCATAGCGCTTGGATCGTTGACCGAATCGCAAAACCAGATCATCGTGGCGCTCGACATCAATTACACCTCGAAGGTAGATTTTGATACCGCCTAGAACCAAAGTATCGTGGTAAGTAAACTTATAAATGGCCTACTAAAGAGCACAAGAAGTTATCAGGTCTCTATTCATA
>MHRI01000012.1:0-1377 GCA_001820935.1 Candidatus Taylorbacteria bacterium RIFCSPHIGHO2_01_FULL_51_15
CTGTATCCCGCCCCAGAAGGAGTGCACCGCTCCCACAAGCTCGAGCTGGAGTCGTCCGAGGGCAACCGCTCGTTCCGGATGCGAGAAAACCGCTCCTCCCAAGAGGAGACTTACGAGCAACATATGGAGCATGAGTCGTGACATTGTTGCGTGTTCCGCCCTTCTCATACCCAAAAAGCACGCAAAGGGCGTTGAACCCGCTTGAATTTTTATCGGAAAAATTCACTCGGGTGAACCCCCTTATTTTATCACGGTACACTGGGAGAGACGTGGGGATAACTTTTGATTTCTGAGGGTGGGGGGAAACAAATCCTCCTCCCCTCGAAGACTCGGGGCACCTCCTTTATCCGCCATCCCCCAGCTGGCGGAGGCGAAAAGGGGGACACAACCCTGCCCCCATTTCAGGACTTTTGGCGAATATGGCAGAATGGGTCTATGCGTCAGAGGATTCAAAAAGTAAGGAAACTACTTCGGCAGGAAAAGGCCGATGCGCTCATTGTGTCAAACAGCGAGGGCTGCGGCCAGCCGGCAACGGCATGGCTTTCGGGATTTACGGGTACATCGTCAATCCTACTTATCACCCGCAACCGGCACTATCTCATCACCGACGGACGCTATGCGTCGCAAAGCAAAGAAGAGGCGGTCTCATATACCATCTTCATAACCTCACCGGACATGCCCGTGTCTTCGATACTGCAGAAACTGTCGGGCACACACGCATTGAAGCGCGTCATGTTCGATGGCACAGAAACGCTACAGAGTTTCGTGGAGGACGCGCAAACACATTTCAAGGGAGTCACACTCCTCTCAAAAAGGAATGTGCTTCAGGAACTCCGGTTGGTAAAAGAAAAAAGGGAAATAGAGCTGCTCACCGCTGCCGCGAAGATTTCGATTCGGGCGTTCAGGCGGCTCATCCCGGAAATTCGCCAAAGGCTGAGCGAGAGGGAGCTCGCGTGGCGTCTTGAACGACTTTGCTTCGAGGAAGGAGCTGACAGTATGGCATTTCCGACTATCGTCGCTTCAGGGAAGAATGGCGCTCTGCCGCATGCCACTCCGACTCACAAACCTATCTCGGCGGGTGAACTTGTTACGATCGATTTCGGTGTTCGTAAAAATGGATATGTCTCCGATCTCACTCGCACGGTCGGAGTTGGCAGAATCCCCCCACGTCTTCGAAAAGTGTATGAGGCCGTTCGAATCGCGGAGGAACAAGGATGCCGAAAAGCGCGCGGTGGGCTGACGGGAGGGGAGATTGATGCGTTGTGTAGGAAGTCTCTAAAGAAGCAAGGCCTTGAGAAATATTTTACGCATGCCACGGGACATGGAGTCGGGATGGAGGTGCATGAACTTCCGCAGATTTACGCTTCTCACAGGATA
>MHRI01000012.1:1389-4748 GCA_001820935.1 Candidatus Taylorbacteria bacterium RIFCSPHIGHO2_01_FULL_51_15
CAGATTTACGCTTCTCACAGGATACCTATCCCCGCGGGCACGGTGATCACCTGTGAACCCGGGGTCTATATTCCAAATGTAGGCGGCGTCAGGATCGAAGACATGCTGGTTTTGACAAAGAGAGGGAACGTAAATCTCACAAAAGGACTTTCCACATCGCTCATAACTCTCCATACCCCCGAAGAAGGGCCTTAATTCCTCCTTTTTAAAAGGAGGTGGCCCGAATCTTCGAGGGACGGAGGATTTTAAAAATCCCTCGGCCTACGGCCACTCCCTTTAGGAAAGGGAGAATATAAGGTAGAGAGTGCTATACTTTTATTAGGTTGGATCACTTTTGGGTATTAGAGAACCCGTCTCCTCCACATCCAGGGGAGACTTCAAAAGGATTCGTTATGCACTTTCAAGTGTCGGAGAAAACAAAAAAACCGTTTTCTTTGAAGATCTTCGTCATCACCGTCTTCGGATCACTCATCGCTTACAACGTGCTTGTTGCCATCATTATGGGACAGTTCTTTCCCAAAAGGTGGGCACTCCAAGTGTCCGCGAGCAACGCTTCAGTATTTTGGACCTTTGTCGGCATGAGCTTCTTCAACTGCTTCGTGGAGTATTTCTTTCATCGCTACGTGCTTCACGCTCGCGTCGTGTGGTTTCTCTCCCCCTTCTATAGGAAGCATACACGCCATCACGGGCTCACGCCGATTGCGTTTCGGCCACACCGAGAATCAACGCCCACGATTGAAAATCGTTTTCCCATCATCCGTGAGGAACAGCACGAAGCATCCTTCTTCCCGTGGTATGCCTTCGTCGCCTTCACTCTCGTAGCGACGACTCTTTTCATCGCTGTGCATTGGCTTTTTCCAAGAATACCCATCTTTCTTGGTGGGTCACTTGGGATTGCCTCTTCGCTTTTCCTGTACGAAGTGCTTCATGCCATTTCGCACTGGCCGATTGAGAAGTGGAAGCCACTCATTACGCATCGTCGGTTTGGAAGGGCGTTTCAGTGCGTGTACGCTTTTCACGCGGGGCATCACGTCAACGTCCTCTGCAATGAGTCAGTCTCTGGATTCTTCGGTCTTCCACTCGCCGATCTTGTGTTCGGGACACTGGTTCTTAGTCCCACATGGTTTCCGCATGGAGAGACTCCAAGTGAAAGAGAGATGAAGTTCAAGATGCCAAGGCGGGCGCGCTTTATTGTCTTCTTGGATCGCTTCGCGGCAAGAAGCCATCGATCGCGGAGCGGAGTTTGAACGTAATTTTGAACTCTTCGTCCACGTGAGGCCGGTACTAGATACCCGGCCTCCTTTTTTGCTCGAACTCATTTCAAAACCTACCATGGTAGTGTAGTATTGATTGAAGCCATTTCGACACGTCCTATCGCGGCATTCGGTTAAAAATGGCTTATCCTTGGTCGGAGTAGCTGGCTACACCTCCCTCGTCTGCGCCATTTTTTCCTCGAATGCCACGAATCTTTGGATTGCGATAGGTTTTGAAATGAATTCTAAACTATTTCCATGCGACTCTCTCTTTCTCGAGAACAGAAATTTTTGTACACGCGCGTTACGATCCTTCTTGCGAGCGTGGCGTGGATCGCCTTCTTTCTCTTAGGGCTTCGAGGGTTTACGTTTTGGCACGCTCCATTCCTGCTCTTTTTCTGGCTCGGAGTCGGACTTTCCAATTACGCCGAGCGCTCCTCCGTGTGGCTCCTTTTTACTAAGCGCCGCGCGTTCCTCATTCTCTTTGCCGCCTTGGCGGGGGGAGCCTTTTTGTTTGATGAGTTTGGGCTTAGAGAGAGTCTTTGGTTTTATCCAAGGTACGACGGATGGAGCCTTCTCCTCGTTTACTTCCTTCTCTATCCGCTCGGGGGACTCGCCTCCCTGGAACTTCTTTATTTCTTGGCGAAAAGTTTAGGAGAGCGTTTGACGTTCGTCCACCTTCCCGAAACTTTGGCGCACAAGGCGGTGGATGTCCTCGAGAGTCTCTTTTTCCTAGGGGTGGCAGGCTCGGCGCTCGCAAGCCTCCTCCAACCGGAGCTCTCGAGTTCCCTCGTACTTTCCCTGGCGTTTTCTTGGATGCTTATCTTCGCGCTCAAACTTGCTTTCCACACGCGGCATGGCACGCAGTATCTCATCATCGTCGCGATTTCTATCCTAGTATCTCTACTGCTTCAGGCCATGCCGGATGTCGGAATGTTCGAGTGGGTCTACCTTGGCGCGCCCATACTAAACCAGCTATTTTTTAATCTGCCGCTTTGGGTGTTCCTTTGTTACGCGTGGCTCCTTCTCTTTACGCTTCGGCTGTGGATTTCTCTCATCCTCCATCCGAAAGTGCAATAGTTGTTTGTATACGCATTATGAAAGGTAAAATTTTTCTCACCATTGTTTTCTCCCTCATACTTCTCTCGCTTTTACAGGCAAGCGTCAAGGTGCGAGAGCAAGCGCGCGACGCTGACAAGATACTTCAGGCTCCGAGCGGTGCCACATTTTTTCTCGAGCTTGCTGACACAGAGAGCGCGCAGACCACGGGTCTTGGGAGCAGGGCGTCCATGGAGGAAGATGAGGGGATGCTGTTCGTTTTTCCGGAACTCGACACTCACCGCATGTGGATGAAGGACATGCTTTTCCCACTCGATATCATCTGGCTTAGCGACGCCTCGACGACACATTCTGCCCTAGGGAGCAGGGACGAAACGGCCGGGCTTGTCGTAGTGGATATGAAAGAGATGGTGGCGCCGAGCACATACCCAGAAGTCTTCTCTCCTCAGACAACGGCGAAGTATGTACTTGAAATCAATGGGGGGGTAGCGAAGAAGACGGGCATAACTATCGGCAGCGTACTCATGATGGTGGAATAGTCGTAGACTGAAGAGTAGTTCCGCTTATATTCCCCGTATGTTTTGCTCGGAGATTAAATTATGGTAAAATATAACAGTCGAAAAACGTATAGCTGTTGCCGTTTACTAGATAGCTTATCCACTCTACTATGGAAACAATCGTAAATAACCCGACTCCGACTGGAGAGGGAAGTGGATCGTGGACCCTTGTCGGTATCGTTATCGGTGTTATTTTGGTGCTCGTCGTCTTGTACTTCGGCATTCCCGCACTCCGGGACAATATGTCGGGAGACACAGACACGGATACGAAAGGAGTTGAAATTGATGTAAACCTTCCCGGAGGCACCAGTCAAGAAACGGAAGGCGCCGCAACGACTGACTAGTCTCGTCGTTAGGGACTCCATTGTCAAGATTTTATTTTTAGGGTATAGTTAGGTTGGCATATACCAGATAATCGCTCCGATGCAACATCCGCCAGCTGGCGGAGGTGTGTCGGAGAGGAAAGTCCGAACACTGCCCCGATCCGCTG
>MHRI01000012.1:4812-20525 GCA_001820935.1 Candidatus Taylorbacteria bacterium RIFCSPHIGHO2_01_FULL_51_15
CTGCAAAGCGAAGAATGAAACGGCTAAACTCTTACTTCAGTGCAAGGCCGTACTCCGATGCTGTGCGTCGGAGGGTGCCGCTCGACCCCGGAAGTAATTTAGGGGCTAGATAAATGATTATCGTCCCGACGACCGTCGGGATACAGAATTCGGCTTATAGGTATATGCCGACATCTAACAAAGCCCCGGAAACGGGGCTTTGTTTCGTCAGGGATCTTTTTCTTATACACAGATTGCGCACTTGCCCCGATCCGCTATAATTGCCCTACATATGCGAGACAAGAAGCGACACATACAGGAGGGAGGTTCTTTCGTCTCCGATAGCGAAGGAGACACTGTTCGAGACAGCCTAGATAACATGACGACATCAGAGGTACAGGCTAGCACCGCAGGGGCGGGCAAGAGAGGGGGGGTGCGCGGGATTGAACGAATCTCGTCTTTCCTCCTTTTTGCTCTCATCTTCCTTCTTCCGATTTCTTTTGTCCCGGATCTCGCGTTCCCTCTGCAGTTTGGCAAGTCCATTCTTCTCTCGATTTTCACCCTCCTCGCTTTTTCGCTGTTTGTAATCGCGAGGTTAAAAGATGGCCGGTTCGTTATCCCCACCTCTCCGATACTCGTCTCGCTCTCACTCGTTGTCGGTCTCTTCGCGCTCTCCGGAATTTTCTCCGGTTCTACTCTGTGGTCGCTTGTTGGTGATGGGTTTGAAGTTGGCACGGCGCTTAGCCTCCTCATCGTCGCGCTCATGACGGGCCTTATCCCCATCATGTTTCGAAGCAGAGAGGAAATATTCGGGAGCTATTTAGGTTTTTTCGCGGCCTTCATTCTCATCGCTATTTTCCATCTCCTTCGGCTTGTGCTCGGGCCTGAATTTCTCTCCGTCAGCGTTTTTACGGATGTTGTCTCAAACACGATCGGAAAATGGAATGATCTAGGTATCTTTTTCGGAGCCGTTGCGCTTCTTTCCCTCATGACGATTGAGTTCCTCTCGCTTCGCCCCTTATTTAGGGGGCTCCTCTATCTTTCCCTTCTCCTCGCTCTCTTTTTCCTCGCCATTATCAATTTCGGGATTATATGGCTGGTCCTTGGGCTCTTCTCCCTCGTTTTTTTGGTATACCTCATTTCTTTCAACGGAAGCGGTACGGCCGGAGAAACTTCCTCGCTTGACGCGGGTAGGGAAGCGCTTCAAAGCGAGAGCCGACCGCTTCGTACAATACCCATTCCCTCGCTTATTGTGCTCCTTACGTCCGTTGTGTTCATTCTCGCGGGGAGCACGATTGGCGGAGCGATTGGGGAAACGTTCAACATCTCACACCTTGAAGCGCGTCCCTCCTTTCAGGCAACGTTTGACGTCACTCGTGAAATCTTGCTCGACCATCCGCTTCTCGGAGTAGGACCCAACAATTTCACTTCAGAGTGGCTCGCGCATAAACCGGCGGGCATCAACGAAACCATTTTTTGGAATGTGGATTTCAATTATGGCGTAGGACTCGTGCCGACGTTTGTCGCGACAACCGGCATTCTTGGCGGCCTTGCGTGGCTGCTGTTTCTTTGTTCATTTCTTTACGCCGGCTTTAAGGCGATTCTCTCGAATTTTTCTGACAAATTTTCGCAGTACCTCATTACCTCGTCATTTCTGGTGTCTCTCTTTTTCTGGATTTTCAACGTGTTCTACATACCGTCACTCACTATTTTCGCGCTCACATTCTTCTTCACGGGGCTTTTCGTCACCGCGCTCACCGTGGAAAAGCTATCGCCGCAAAAAATAATCTCATTCTCGAGCACTCCGCGAGCTAATTTTGTTTCGGTGCTTCTCCTCATCCTCCTTCTTCTTGGCGGTGCCTCGCTTGGCTACTTCCTCATCCAAAAGTATGTTGCTTCGGTAGTATTTCAAAAAGGCGTCATCGCCTTCAACTTAGCAGGGGATCTCGACAAGGCCGAAGGGTATATTACTCGCGCCACCGCGATGAGTCCTTCCGCCCTGTACTACCGTTTCTTAACCGAACTTACCCTCATGCGCATGAACGCGCTTCTGCAGCAGAACCAAAGCAGTGAATCGGCCGAGGTGGTACGGGGCAAATTCCAAGGCCTCCTTGGCGCGGCTCAAGGGAGCGCTCGCAGGGCCGTTTCTCTTAATCCTTCGCAGTACGAAAATTTCTTGACGCTCGGGCGCGTGTACGAGGTGGTGACCCCGCTTGGCGTCGAGGGCGCGTATGAAAACGCCAAGGCGGCGTACGAGCAGGCCCTCGCCTTGAACCCGGAGAGTCCCGCGATATACCTTATCCTTGCCAGGCTCGAAGTTGCCAAAAAGGATAACGCGGCTGCGAGAGAATATATCGCGAAGGCTCTTTCGAAGAAAAACAACTATATTGAAGCCATTTTCCTTCTCTCGCAGATTGAGGTGGCCGAAGGCAATATCAAGGCCGCGATTTCTTCGGTTGAGGCGGCGTCCATTATCGCTCCTAATGACGCGACCATTTTCTTTCAACTAGGACTTTTGCGGTTCAATGATCGGGACTACAAGGGCGCGGCGGCCGCGCTCGAACGTTCCGTTTCACTCAATCCCGCTTACGCGAACGCCAAATATTTCTTGGGACTCTCGTACGACCGGTTGAATCGAACCGCGGACGCGATCGCGCAATTTAGCGATCTTCTCGTCACCAACGGCGATAACGAGGAAATCAAACTTATCCTCCAGAATCTGAAGGCGGGACGAGATCCGTTCGCGAACGCGGCTCCGCCGGTCGACGCGACACCTGAAAAACGAAAGACGTTGCCGGTTTCGGAAAAGGGAGCCCCCAAAGCGGCGGCGCCTCTAGAGTAGCAATGGTACGAGCGATACTCCGGTTCATAGAACAAGAGATAGGCGGACTCCACGAGGCCGCTTATCTTTTGGGTTTTTTCGCCCTGCTCTCTCAACTCCTCGGTTTTCTTCGCGATCGACTGCTTGCCTCTTACTTCGGCGCGGGAGCGGCGCTCGATATCTATTACGCCGCGTTTAGAGTTCCGGACCTTATTTTCATCTGGAGCGCCTCGATGGTTTCGCTTTCGGTGCTCATTCCGTTTCTCTCACGACGACGGGAAGAAAGCAAAGAGGCCGCCCGTATATTTCTCGATTCGGTATTTTCCGCATTCTTTCTTTTTGTCCTTCTTATAAGCGCGCTCGCGTGCTACTTCGCTCCAGCCCTCGCGGAACTGCTCTTTCCCGGATTTAGCGAGAGCATGCTTACGACGACGGTTTCCCTCATGCGCATCATGCTTCTCCAGCCGATAGCCCTTGGCATCTCAAATCTCTTCGCGAGCGTGACCCAGCTTGAGCGGCGCTTCTTCGTGTACGCGGTAAGTCCCATTTTGTACAATCTCGGGATTATCATTGGCGTGTTTTTCCTCTACCCCTTGCTTGGACTTCAAGGTCTCGCGCTCGGCGTCGTCCTCGGCGCCCTTCTGCACCTCTGCATACAGATCCCCGTGATTCTGCGCACGGGACTCCTTCCTCGTCTAAAACTGACACTCGACTTTAGACTCCTGAAGGAAGTGCTTCTCGTTTCGCTCCCGCGGACGCTCGCGCTTTCCCTTCAAAACATTACGATCCTTATTCTCACGACGCTCGGATCGCTCCTTGGTGTCGGTTCGATCGCTATTTTCAATCTGTCTTGGAACCTTCAATCGGTACCGCTCTCTATCGTGGGGGCGAGCTACTCTCTTGCCGCTTTTCCGACGCTTGCGGGGCTCTGGACAAAGGGGGAGAGGGCAACCTTTATAAAGACCCTTTCTACCGCCATGCGTCACATTTTGTTCTGGTCTATGCCGGCTCTCGTGCTCTTTGTGGTGCTCCGCGCCCAAATCGTCCGGACTGTCCTTGGAAGCGGTGCCTTCGACTGGGGTGACACACGGCTTACCGCCGCCGCGCTCGCGCTCTTCGCTTTATCGGTCGTGGCGCAGAGCATCACACTTCTCTTTACGCGCGCCTATTACGCCGCGGGAAAGACGAAAACGCCTCTTTTTGTCGCGCTTGGGGGAGCGCTCATCACCATCTGTGCCGCTCTTCTACTCTCGAAGCTTTTTAATGAAGAGCCGATCGTACGCTATTTCCTCGAGTCGTTACTTCGAGTTTCGGATCTTTCGGGGACGAAGATGCTCGTGCTCCCTCTTTCTTATTCCGTCGGGACCGTCCTTAGCGCCTGCGCTTTCTGGATACTGTACACCCGCCATTTTCAGAAATTCGAAGGAGCCGTCTCAGAGACTCTCTGGCAGAGCTTCGCGGCCTCGATCATCATGGGGGCTACCTCGTACGCGTGCTTGAATCTTTTCGATACAATCTTTAACCTTCAAACGACACTTGGCATCTTTCTCCAGGGGCTCCTCGCGGGCCTAGGAGGAGTGATCGCCGGCGCGGTCATTTTGTACCTTCTTGGCAATAGAGAAATCAGGGAGATCTGGAGGACGTTTCATCACAAAATCTGGAGAGCGAAATTCATCGGTCCTGACCCGACGGAGACGACGTTTTAGTGTTTGGGTAATCCGGTACTCCCGCAGTTGCTTTTTGACAGGAACGTTGTACTATTGGCCACGACGAAAGGCCCTTTCTATGACTCCTCCCGACTTAATACCATTTACCAAGCGGTTACAGGCGAAACTCACGCATTTCCTAAGAGGCAAGACCTTTGCACATTTTGACGCTGAAGTTCATTCGCTAGGTGACATCCGTATGCGTATTGCGTTCGACGGGCGGACCAAGGATAGAATAGCGGTAAGCGACAGCGTTCAACAGTGGTTGCTCGATGAAGGGTTTGTCATTAACGGGGTAGCCGAAGACCGCGCCGCCACTTGTTTTTCTTGTTCTTGCGAGAAGGAGGTAATCGCGCACATCTTGCTGCAACGCTCAATGATCTGACTTCGGGACTGAAACCTCTTTCTTTGTTGCCCGCCCGCATCAATCGGAATTCTCTCCGATCAGGCGGGCTTTTTTGTTGCTCGGCTTTCTGCTAGTATGCACCCTATGCCTGCGAGAGGAAACAACATCCCAAACTTCTGCATTATCGCGCACCCCAGTAGTAGAACCTCGCAGACTTAGGTTCACTACGGGGCAGGCATTGACCACTACCTATGAATAACATTCGTAATTTTTGCATAATTGCGCACATAGATCATGGTAAGAGTACTTTGGCTGACCGGCTTTTGGAGGTGACTCATACGATAGAAAAGCGTAAAATGCGCGATCAGGTACTCGACTCCATGGAGCTTGAAAGAGAGCGGGGGATTACCATCAAAATGACTCCCGTGCGGATGGTGTACCATCCGAAAAATGAAAATGCAAGAATCAAAAATCAAAATGACATATCAAAAATGAAAGATAGCGGCTCGTCGGAGAAGAGCTCCGGAACTTTAGACTCTGATTCTTACACTTTAAATTTAATTGATACTCCGGGACACATCGACTTTGCCTATGAGGTCTCGAGAGCGATGAAGGCGGTTGAAGGCGCGATCGTGCTTGTGGACGCAACCCAGGGCGTGCAAGCTCAAACGATTTCCGTACTTGCCATGGCGCGCGAAGCTGGGCTTACCATCATTCCCGCCGTAAATAAAATTGATTCACCGCTCGCGCGCGTTCCCGAGACGAGGAAGGAAATCGCTGAGCTTTGCGGAACGAGCGAGGATAGAGTGCTTCTCGTCTCTGGGAAGACCGGGGCGGGAGTTCCTGAACTTCTTGCCGCCGTTATCGAGCGCGTGCCCGCTCCTGCTGGTTCTCCTATGCGGAACGGCGCGTCAGGAGGGGACGGTTTTCGAGGACTTGTGTTTGATTTCAAATACTCGAACCACGCGGGCGTCATTGTCTTTCTTCGCGTCTTCGACGGGAGCGCGAAGAAGGGCGACAAACTCCGATTCGCGGCCTCTAAGCAAGGCTTTACGGCTCTTGAAACCGGCATTTTCTCACCCGGAGAAACACCCGTAGCTTCACTTTCGGCAGGTGAGATTGGGTACATTGTCACCGGGATCAAAGAGCCCGGGATCGCGTCCGTCGGTGATACGATTCTTTCGGCAAAAGGGAAGGAACAGCCGCTCCCCGGATACGACAAGCCTCGGCCGGTCGTGTGGGCTTCTATCTATCCCGAAAGCCAAGATAATTTTAACGAGCTTCGCCAGGCGATCAACCGTCTTCGTCTCTCCGATTCGTCGTTCACGTATGAAGAAGAATCGGGCGGCCTCCTTGGGCGCGGTTTTCGGTGCGGCTTTCTCGGCATGCTCCACCTTGAAATCATCACGGAGCGGCTCCGGCGTGAATTTGGCCTCTCACTCGTGGTCACGACTCCGTCCATCACCTATGAGGTGGTGACTAAGCGAGGGGGGCGTGAAGTGGTATATTCGGCCGCGCGCTTTCCCGACTATAATGAGATCGCGGAAGTGTATGAACCCATGGTGGAAGCTCGCATCATCACGCCTCCCGAGTATCTTGCGGCGCTTATGCCGATGCTCTACACGCATGAAGCAGAAATACAGGTAACGGAGAATTTCGGCAACAACAGGAATCTCGTGGTGCTCCACATGCCGCTTCGCGAGCTTATGCGAGGTTTTTTCGATGAGATAAAAAGCCTTTCATCGGGCTTCGCTTCGCTTTCGTACAAGCTTAGCGAGCTTCGGAAGGCCGATGTGGTGAAACTCGAGCTCTTGGTGGCCGATGAAGTCGTGCCTGCATTCTCTCGCATCGTCTCGCGCAAGCGAGTCGAATTCGAGGCGGAAGCCGCCGTCGAGAAACTGCATGGCATATTGCCAAGGCAGCTGTTCGTCACCAAGGTGCAGGGGCAGGCGCTTGGACGCATTATTTCCTCGCGCACGGTGCGCGCGATGGCGAAAGACGTCACGGGCTACCTCTATGGGGGAGATCGGACTCGAAAGATGAAGCTCTGGCAACAGCAAAAGGAGGGGAAACAGCGCCTCAAGGAACAGGGCACAGGGCGCGTGCGGATACCTCATGAAGTATTCGTGAAGATGGTGCAAAGCTAGTTAGTAGTAGGTAGCAAGTAGCGAGTAGGAAAAAGCAATAGATATTCTTGCCTTCCTACCACTTGGCCATCCAAGTTGACCACCGCTTTTCTAATATAATGCGGGGAAGTAGAGGAGAACCATGCTTATGATGATGAGCGCGCAGAGCACGGCCCAGATGATGCCAATCTTTTTCTTGTGTTTTGCGTTGAATAACATAAAGAGAGCTTATAGCTGTTAGAAAAAAGTTAGCTTATGGCTTTAAGAATAAGATATAATATCTTTATGCACATACTAGCAATCTTTCACCTTCCTGCCAACCGAATCTATAAGCTAAAAGCTATCAGCTATAAGCTATTCCAGTGAGGGACTTCCAGCGAAAACGAAAGATAAAAAAGGCGCTCTATTCTCGAGGAGTGCTCGCGGTGCTGTTCCTGTTACTCGTGCTTATTGGCAAGGCGACCTTTGGCGTATACGTCAAGGAGCGAGAAAGCAAGAAGAACCTGATTCGAGTAGAGAGAGAGCTTTTGTCACTGCAAACTCGAGAGGAAAAGCTGCGGCAAGAAATCGCCCACCTGAGTACGCCGGAAGGCATCGAAACACAAATCCGAGAACAGTTTCAGGTCGCCAAGCCCGGGGAAAGAATGGTTGTGTTAGTCGCTCCGGAGAAAAATACCCTTGAGTCGGAGATACCCAAAGAATCGCTCGTCACGAGGTTTTTCAATCTGTTTAGGTAGCGTGCACGCGAGCGTTTTGCCTACTTTTGCGGATAGGGAGAATCGAACTCCCGCCCGATGCTTGCCCCAACACCAATTCCGCCAATTTCCGCATGCGGGATACGAGAATCGAACTCGTATCTACTGCTTGGGAAGCAGTCATTCTGCCACTAAACTAATCCCGCTTAAAATTGGTGAGAGGGCGAGGGAAGCACCTCCCTGCCATTACACCATATTCGCGCACACTTTCAGGTGAGAAGGATACATCCGTCCAGTCACGAGGCCACTCAAGAAATCCTGACGGGTGGAACCAAATGGTAGCAGAGTTTTATGAAGTTTTGAAGCATGCACAATTCCTACTTGATTCTTGCCAGGCGGTCGTGTATTCTCCAGGCCAGATACACACCTTATGACAAAACCAAAACGTATAAGTTCAGAAGAGCTTTCAAACTTCTTCCGCCCCAATGCCGCCGCGATTATCGTGAATGACATAGGAGAGGTACTCGCCTTTGAGCGAGCCGATAAAAAAGGATCCTGGCAATGTCCGCAGGGCGGCTGTGAAGGCGGCGAGTCCTACTTCCAATGCGTCCTCCGGGAAATAGAGCAGGAGACAGGAATTTCTCGTAAATTCCTCAAGATCCGGGCGGTACATCCAGGCCTGCTCGCGTATGAGTTTCCGAGAGGGAAGAGGAACATCAAAAAGGGGCGCGGCCAGGTGCAAAAGTGGTATGTCTTTCGCCTCTTGGCAGGCGGCCTGCAATCAATCCACTTTAACGGTCACGGGAAACCTGAATTCCAGGCCTATAAATGGACGACCATGGAGAAACTTGCGGACAAAGTCGTTCCGTTCAAACGGGCTGTGTATGAGGAGCTGTACGAACACTTTGCTCAGCACCTCTCCCCGACGCAATGGCAATAATGCTCTTTTCTTGAACGGACACGGGACTTCCTCCCGTGTCTTTTTTTGCGCATATGATACTGTATCAATATGAGATCTGTCGTTATTTGCGGCTCTCGCCGCTTTAAAGGGGAGGTTAAGAAATTTGCCGCCGAGCTGCGGAAACTTGGCGTGGATGTCTACGCGCCCTATCATCACTCTGGCCAGGATGAGTGGGCAAGTTTCTCTCCGGAATATCAAACGTTTATCGCTCTTGGCCTCACGCACGATCATTTTCACAAGATACGCTTGGCTGATACGGTATTCATTTATAACAAGGGCGGATATGCAGGTCCGAGTACCACGCTTGAGATTGGCTTTGCCGTCGCGCTTGACAAGCCCATCTACGCGCTTCAGAAAGACAGTGAGCTTTGCCGACACAGCCTTTTTCGTGAAATTGTCTCATCGGCGGGGCAGCTCGCAAAGAGGTTAAATAGGGCAGAAAAGTGAGCTCCTGTACAGTTATACACCTCGATACATTTGTTATACTAGAAAAGCAGGCGATGTGATTATTGGATATTGATTATTGGATATTACTCCTATGGCAACGGTAACTATCTATTCAACCCCGACGTGCGTGTACTGCAACGCGGCCAAAGCATTTTTCAAGCAAAAAGAGATCGCCTACACGGAGCATAACGTGGCAGCTGACGTCGAAAAGCGTAAAGAAATGATCGACAAAAGCGGTCAGATGGGTGTGCCGGTCATTGAGATTGACGGACAACTTGTGGTGGGATTCAATCAACCTAAGATTAAACAATTACTAGGAATTAGTTAGCAGAGAACCTGGAGACTCCCCTCCTCTTTCCTCCCCTCTTAAGAGGGGAGGACGAAAGGGGGGGGGCTTTCTGCTTCAAGGTTTTTGTTTTGTATGTTACTTTGTAGCGATAGCCCCCGTAGTTGAGCGGATACCTGCCCGACTTGCCTGACGCCCTTATAGTTAAATGGATATAACAGCTCCGTCCTAAGGAGTAGTTGTCGGTTCGATTCCGGCTAAGGGCAAAAGTAGCAAGTCAGGCGGGCGGGGAACGAACCGTTCCTAATGGTTTGATGTCAGTTCAATTCTGGCCGGGGGCATATAAACAGCTTTTAGTCGTTAGCTTCTAGCTTTTAGGAATCAGCTGACATTCGAGGCCACCCTTGATATACTTTCTTTACTCTTGACTAGAACCTAGCAGCTAGAACCTAATACCTATTTTTATGACTCCCGAAGAGAGACAAATCCTGATTCAAACGCATCGCTTAGCGGAAGAGAATAACGCGCTCCTGCGAAAAATGCGCCGCGCCGCGCTCTTCGGGCTCATTTGGCACATCCTATATTGGGCGGTGATCATTGGCATTTCAATCGGCGCGTACTATTTCATACAACCGTATGTCGAACAAGTGCAGGAGGTGTACGGTGGGTTCAAGGGTGATCTCGGCAATTTGTTCAAGGGGACGAACAATTAACGCGGCTTGAATCGGGGCAAGAGTTGGGCTAAGATGCTGAAGTTCCTGGAGCTCGCATGGGCAATGCAAAGGGTAGCTCAGCCCCGACGCGGAACGGTCGGGGAGCCGACCAAAACGTCGGCTTTGGTAGCGCAAGGTAATCGTAAGAGTTACGAAAATTTGGACATGCCGAGGTAGCTCAGTTGGTAGAGCGCTCGCCTGAAGAGCGATAGGTCCCCAGTTCGATCCTGGGCCTCGGCATAAAAAACAAGACTCCCGCCACATGGCGGGAGTCTTGTTTGCTTTCATTCACTAGCTACTCCTCACCTTGAGCTTCGTCTGTCGGCTTTTATCAAGTTTAGGAAGCTTGAGGGTAAGGAGTCCATGCTTTTCGCTCGCTTCGGACGCATCGACATCGATCTCTTGGGGAAGGAGGATCGTGCGAGAAAAGGTGCCCCAGTAAAGTTCTTTATGAAAATAGTCGCCTTGGTTTACTTCGCTCGACTCTTGCCGTCCGCCGCGAATTGTAATCATGTCCCGCGTAATCGAAATGTCGAGCTCTTCTGGCCGCACGCCCGCGACAATCGTCTTGATGATGATATCATCCGGCGTTTGATACACATCCACGGTAAGCTCGCCCTCCTCGGGGACGGACTCTTCAATCGGCGAAGGCATTCTTCGCTTAGGCGCCCCCTTTATAGAAAGGTGACGCTCCTCCACAAAGTTATCTTCGGTGTCCACCTCCTGCGGATTGATGGCGCCGGTTAGGCGTTCAAAAAAGGATCGCTTGTCTTTCATATCATATATTTTTAATGAGTGATAACGAATATAAAAATAATGACCCTTCTGGTCGCTATCCCTCCCTAATTTGTTTCACTTTTTCGAAACCAACAAGAAGCAGGATCACCGCGAGCCACACGAATGCGAACACCGTAAACGTGTACATACTGCTTCCTTCGCTCTTAAGTATAAACAAGTTAAAGAGCGTGTGCAAACAAATAGCGGCAAGAAGGCCTAGAAGCGCGTCAATCTTCTTCATAAAGCCACGCTTATAGAACCCGATAGCAAGGAAAAATCCAAGCGCGCCGGACGCTACGACATGAAGGAGTGATGCTCCGACAAATCGAAGTACGCCAAGGTCAAGTCCGTTTACGAATCCTCCCGTCTTTATCGCGCCCGCGAGGAATAGAGTGTTTTCAAGTGCGGCAAAACCGAGTGCTGCCGTGATGAGATACACAAGACTGTCAATCGGTTCGTCATTGTCGCGAGCTCGAAGCGCCCCGATATACGACGCGATTAACTTGCAGGTCTCTTCGATGATAGCCCAGCCAATGATGACAAGGAGGATGTTCCTGCTGATCGGCGGATTCACGACGCAATCGGGAGTATCCATGAAGTACCCGCACACCCACTGCTCTCCCACGAGCGCGAGAAGCACGACGAGCATGCCCCACATGAAAGAGAGCACGATGAGCGAGCGCGGCTCCGGATGCAGCCGATCTTCGCGCAGCCAGTACCAAAGCCACAAGAGAGCGGGGATCACTCCGCCGAGCAAAGAGAAGAAAAGGGTGGAAGCACTCATCAATTATTCTAATTAGTCTAATTACGCTAATTATTCTAAAAAATACTCGAATGTACAATTCTTGCTTAGGCCAATTAGAGCAATTAGGTCAATTAGAACAATTGTCCTAGTGTATGGGCCATTCCTGCACCATCAGCATACCCTCTTTTTCCTCCGGCTGCTTCCACAGTTGCCAAATCTCTTCGGTGACAAAAGGAATGAAAGGGTGCAGCGCGCGGAGTACTTTATCAAGTGTGTGAAGTAAGAATTGTTTTCGAGATTTCTGTTCCTCGGGCGCGCCGCTCCGGAAGATCTCCTTGCTCTCCTCGATAACCGTATCCGCCAGCGTGTGCCACGCATAGTGATAGAGCTTCTCCGCCGCAAGGTAAAAGCGGTAGGCCTCCATGTCTTTGGTCACGTCGGCAAGTATGCCATGACGCTCTTCCCGCAGCTTCATATCGGCGCTGCTGTACGCGGAAAACCCGCTCTCAAGCGTTTCTCCCTTTGTACTTTCAAGGATGAACCTCGCAATATTCCAGAGTTTATTGGCGAAATTTTTATAGCCGCGGATTTTATCTTCGGAAATATTCGTATCGGTGCCGGGGGTATTGCCGACAATGAGAGCCATTCGTCCCGCGTCCGTGCCGAATTTTTTCGCCACATCAATCGGATCAATGCCGTTGCCTAAAGACTTTGACATTTTTCTGCCTTGTCCATCGCGAACCGTGCCGTGAAGATACACCGTGCGAAAGGGGACCTCTCCTAGCGCATACCCCGACATGAGAACCATGCGCGCAACCCAGAAGAAGAGGATTTCATATCCCGTCTCCAAGACATCGGTTGGGTGATAATTTGCCAAGTCGTTTTCTGGTCCGGGTGTACCTGCTGTAGCTTTAGCGAAGGAGGGCCAACCGAGTGTGGAGAAAGTCCACAGCCCCGACGAAAACCATGTGTCGAGAGTATCGGGGTCTTGCTCCACCGTGCCACCACAGTGAGGGCAATCCACGATATTTTCTATGCTTACTATCGGATTTTCGCAGTCTGACTTTACGGACTTTACAACTTTATGGACTTGTAACTCGCCACCGAATCCCCGTTTACAATAGTAAACGGGGATTCGGTGGCCATACCAAATCTGCCTTGAGATACACCAATCCCGCAGATTTTCGATCCAGTGAAAATAAGTCTTCTCAAAATGTTCAGGCAAGATTTTTATTTCTTTGCTCGCCACCGCTTCCCGCATGATTTCTTTCAGCGTCTTTCCACCGCGCTCTGCAACAGGCTTGTTCACATTCACAAACCATTGCAATTTTGGAAGCGGCTCGATGATCCCCCCTGTGCGCTCTGCAGTCGCTACATTTTGGGTAATTTCTTCTTCTTTTTCGAGAAGGCCTTGTTCCTTTAGCCACAGCACCACTCCCTCGCGCACTTCGGCGACTTTCTTGCCATTCCAGCGAGCGCCAGCCGCCTCACTCATTTTTCCAAGTTCGCCGATAACCACCCTATCTTTTGGGAGTTCATGGCGGTCGGCAATTTCGGAATCGGTGTGGCTGTGCGCGGGAGTGAGACCCACCGCGCCGGTGCCGAATTCTTTGTCCACCGCCTCGTCTCCCACCACTTTGAGCGTGAGTGGCACTCCCGCGAAATCTTGTATCAGAAACGTCTTGCCGATATATTTCTTCCACTTGCCCTCGGGATGCACCGCGACGCCCACATCACCGAGTTTTGTCTCCGGTCGCGTACTTGCGATTGGAATAGGGAAGTCCTTCCCATAGCGGAATGTATACAGCACAGCTTTTCGCGTTTCGTACACAATCTCATCGTCAGAAATGGTCGTTTGCCCCTTCGGGTCCCAGTTGACGATTCGCGATCCTCGGTAAATGAGCCCGTCATCGTACATTTTTTTAAACATAGTCCCTACGGCGAGACTTCGCTTTTCATCTAGCGTGAAAGCCTCGCGCGACCAGTCGCAGGACGCGCCCATCACTTTTATTTGTGAGACGATGGTGTCGTGGCTTTCCTTGGCGAACGCTTCAACCCGCTTCAAAAACTCTTCGCGACCAAGGTCGTGACGATTTCTACCTTCCTTTTTATAAACATCTTTTTCGACGCGAGCTTGGGTTGCGATAGCGGCGTGATCGGTGCCGGGAAGCCATAGCGTCTTAAAGCCTCGCATCCGCTTGTAGCGAATCATGATGTCTTCAAGGGTGAGCATCAGCGCGTGGCCCATGTGCAAAACGCCCGTCACATTGGGCGGGGGCATTACTATGCAGAACGCAGATGTACGCGGATGAGACACTGATTTACGCCGAGAATTTGCGTCTGCGTTTACTCGTTTTTCATCCGTGTTGATCAGCGGTAGGCGGTCGGGATTAAAGAAGCCGCTCTTCTCCCAGAGCTTGTAGATACGCCCTTCGGTACCTTGCGGATCGTATGGTTTCTGGAATTTTTCGTGTGTCACCCGCTTATCATAGCAAAATGGAGGGTGTATGGCGAAAGGAATAAAAAAACTGCCCCGCTGATCTCTCAGCGGGGCGCGTTTGGAGGATGTTCTGTAGATAGTTGTGGTCACAACGATCTATTTTTTTCACCCGCAATGCCTCGAATGGGGAGATGGCGGTCCTGCACGCAGGGGCTGCTTTGCACGCAATTTTCCACCAGCTCTCGAGGGCTCATGCTTTTTTGTGTGTCCCTTCGGGGTGAATTGCAAGAGCGTCAGGCGGCGTGAAGTCCGAAGTCGCCGTATTCGCTTTGCCACCCTTACTTTTGGGCGGGACGTGACCAACAGGCGAAAGGGTTCTCGAGAACCCCAGAATTCCTTCCAAATCAAAACAACACAACTCACGAAAGGCTAGCATTACCCCTCTTTATTGTCAAGACGCCGGTTGCCCCGTGCGCGAATAGGCTCTTTTGCCGCCTCATTCGGGGTCGGTTTGGATTGGAAGCGCATCCATCCCGCCACGGCGATCATGAGCGCGTTGTCGGTCGCAAGGCCTTTTTCAGGGATTAGTACAGGTATGTCGAGCTTTTGCCCAAGCGCTTCGAAAGATGTCCGAATATGCGTATTCGCGACGACGCCGCCGCCAAGAAGAAGCGCCTTTGCTCCATAGTGCTCTATTGCCGCCCTCGTTTTGGCGATGAGCACCTCTGTCACCGCGTTTTCGAACTCCAGTGCAATTTCTTTCCTGATTGCGTCCGTGAGCGGGGGCAACTTTTTTAGTAAATACAGCACCGCCGTCTTAATGCCCGAAAAAGAGAAATTAAAATCACCGGAGTGAAGCATGGGGCGGGGCAGAGCGATACCATGAAGTATGAATTTTGAATTATGAATTAAGGACATTCGTAATTCCTCTGCAAGTTTCGAGATCTCCGGTCCTCCCGGATAGGGGAGTCCGAGGAGCCGTGCCACCTTATCGAACGCTTCACCGATCGCGTCATCTTTGGTCTCGCCCACGATTTCGTAGCACTGTGAGTCTTTTATAAGCACGAGCTCCGTGTGTCCTCCGGAGATAAGAAGAGCGAGTGCGGGGAAGTTAGTGGTTAGTAGTAAGTAGTTAGTAGTTTCTTTTTTTGGAGCTTCGGATTTGAAATTTGATGCTTGTTTGGAAATTGGAAATTGGTTATTGGAAATTTCCGCTTTACGAAGCAATGCGGAGAAGATGTGTCCTTCCATATGGTTCACCGGTAGTACGGGGATGTCCCATACAAGTGAAAGCGCCTGCGCGAAGTTGATGCCCGTCCAGAGACACGGTTCAAGTCCGGGCCCCTCGGTCACCGCGATTAGATCAATTTGAGGTTTCTGTATAGTCGGTATGTATGCGAGGAATTGTTCTAAAAGTTCCGGCTCCCGTTCTAGAATAGTATTTAGTATTTGGAATTTAGTATTTGTGATTTGTTTGGATTTTGGTGATTGTGTTTTGTGATTTCCGGAACCTGATTCCGTTAAGATAGTTTGAAGGAGCGGAATCAGGTTCCGGCTATGTTCTCTCTTCGCCATATTAGGAAACACCCCTCCATATTGCTTGTGGAGTTCGATTTGCGTGAGGGTTTTGTCGGCAAGAACTCGTATTCCCACCTCTCCCTTTCCGTCTGT
>MHRI01000013.1:0-2309 GCA_001820935.1 Candidatus Taylorbacteria bacterium RIFCSPHIGHO2_01_FULL_51_15
TTCGAAGATCGGATCGGCGGAGAGCATCTTTGTGAGTTCTTCGCCAACCGCCACGGTCATATCCGCCTCTCTCACCCCTCGAAACTCCGCGCCAGAAATGATGCTATCGTGACCGGGTACGATGAGCACGCGAATTTTATCTTTTCCTTTTAGGGCGTCACGGTAGCTCTGTTGCAGCTCCTCGGGCGTAGCCCCCTCGACGAAGAACGCTCCGGCAAAGAGCGTGCCGACATCGCGAAACGAAAGAGCCGGCGATGCCATGATGAGAAGTGAAACCAGAGCCGCGCTCCCACAAAGGCCGTAGAACAGTAACGCAAGAAAACCTTTCATGTGCTTGTATCATAGCATTTCCACGTTGGTTTTCTTCCTATTTGCTCGTATAATTCATATTGAGTAGCTATACGCTTGTAGTCTATATGGATGACATCAAATGGTTCGCGGGATTTCTGATTATTCTAGGAGTCCTCTGGCTCGGCACAAGGGGCAAGGGAGTGGAACGGCAGACGGAGCGGGCCACCACGACGCCTGCGGTTAGCCGGACGTTGCCTAGAGAAGCGCCCCCACGAAACGGTGGCGCTAGAAATGCCCCTTTGTATCCGCCTGCCGGCACCATCATTTCGGAAAGTGTCCTCCCCGACACCCTCCTTGACTCCAACGTATCTCCGCTTCGAGGGCAACTTTCGGTTAGCTCGATACAGAGAAGCGGCCCGGCAGAGAAAGAATATGTGGTCATACAAGCATCAGCAAAAAATCAAGGCGACGTGGAACTCACCGGCCTCGTCCTCGGAAGCGGGGTGAGTTTGAACGCGCACGCGATCGGTCGAGGATGGTCTTTCGTAACTTTAGGGAGCATGGGCGAAGGCGAGATTATTTATCTTCGGCCCGGAGCGCGCGCCTATGTGGGCTCCGGACGAGCGCCGCTTGGACACACCACCGGAAGTCCGAACAGCGGCGCGTTCCAATTGAATCTTTGTAGCGGATATTTTGAACAGGGCCTTACGTTTTACCCAAGCCTTCCGCTTCAGTGCCCGCGCCCCATAGACGATCCGCTTCCCCTTCCACCAAATGAACTTAGCGATGCGTGCTATGATTATCTAAAACGCGTGAAGCGATGCACCGTCCCCTCTTCGGTGCCTGAAAACCTCAAGATGGACGGAAGCTGTCAGGCCCACGTGTTCAATCGAATTAATTACAATCAGTGTTACGCGAATTACAAAGACCTTCCCACGTTCTTTACCGGAGAGTGGCGCATCTATCTTGGGCGAACGAGCGAACTCTGGCATGATCGCCACGACCTTGTGGAACTCGTGGATAGAGAGGGGCGGCTTATAGACAGCCGGAGTTACTAGAATCCGATCTCATCAAAAAGCCGAAACAGAAATATACCCGCGGCAACGGAGACGTTCAATGATTCTTTTCTGCCACGCATGGGTATCTCTGCGATTGTATCGCACAGCGTGAGTATGCTTTCGGGAATGCCGCTAACTTCATTTCCCACGACCACGGCGATCGCGCTTTCCTTTTTCACGCGCAGTTTCTTGTAATCAATCGCCCGAGGATGTTGCTCAAGCGCGACGATCCGCGCGCCCGCACTTCGAAGTGCGCGCAGCAGCGATCGCAGGCTCTTTCTCTGCTCCCAGGGAACGGTTAACTGGGCGCCTAGCGACACTTTGGCCAGATCTTTGCGAGCCCTGCCGAACCGATCTACGGGAGTAGGCGTAAAGCCGGTAAGGTAGAGGGAGCTTACCCCGATCGCGTCCGCCGTGCGGAATAGAGAGCCGACATTATGGACACTTCGAATGTTGTGGAGGATGAGAAAAATCTTGGGCATATCACTCCATAACCTATAACTGAATAACGGCAAAGACAAGCGGTGGATTGTGGTGGTTTGTGATGAGTTATTCGCGATGCTATAGTTACCGCATGCTTAACCTGTTCCCAGACCTTCTCACATGGAGCTTTTTCGCTCCGTTGTTCCTGCGCCTCGCGCTTGGCGTGGTCTTCCTCGACTTTGGCCGGCATACCCTCGGAAAAGGAAGAGGCCAGCATGGCGCCCTGTTCGAAGCTCTTGGGTTAAAGCAGGGCGCGTATTATGTTTCCGTGCTCGGCTGTGTGGAGATTATTCTCGCGTTCATGCTCATCCTCGGCTTGTACACCCAGCTTGCCGCTCTTGTAACACTCCTTATTTCGCTCGCGGCTTATTATCTTAAGGGCACGCATGGCGCGCATATTGAACATCGGCGGCATCTTTTCTTTCTCACCGCCGTGATTTCGCTCTCACTTCTTCTCTCCGGCGCAGGAGCGCTCGG
>MHRI01000013.1:2331-2760 GCA_001820935.1 Candidatus Taylorbacteria bacterium RIFCSPHIGHO2_01_FULL_51_15
CAAAATCTTGCCGAAATATGCTATATATTCAGGGCGAGCGAGCACCCGCCCATAGCTCAATGGTAGAGCAGTTGCCTTTTAAGCAATTGATTTTGGTTCGATTCCAAGTGGGCGGATAAAGAGAAGTGCGGTACAATTATCGTACTATGGTCTCCTTCAAGGAACGGTGTATTTCACTTAGAAAGCGCGGCCTTTCAATCAATCAAATTGCTGCAAAAACCAATCGGCCGAAGACATCGGTATACTTCCATATCCAGAGTATACCCTTAAGCATTCAGCGAAAACGGGAGATACGTTTAGCCGCAATACGAAGATTCAACGATTACAGTAGGAGTATAAAGGGTAAAAGCCGACTGAACAGACATCCGACACATTTTAAAGTATGGGATACCGATCTCGTGTCGCTTGTCAGCCATATCATGTTTGATG
>MHRI01000013.1:2872-9315 GCA_001820935.1 Candidatus Taylorbacteria bacterium RIFCSPHIGHO2_01_FULL_51_15
TTTGTCGGGGGTACATAAGATTGCCTTTCACAATGTTGAGTTAGGATATTTGCTCCGTACTAAGGAGTTAGAATTGACCCGAAATATCGAGAGAATGAGCAAAGAACTCCGACGAGTCTTCCTCCGTGCATTTTTTAATGATGAAGGTTCAGTTTATTTCATAGGAAAACGGAGAGCTATACGCGGCTATCAGCATGATGGAAGAATCCTAAACCTTATTCAGCGATTACTTAGAAGATTGGGTATTAGAAGTAAAGTGGACATGGCATACAATGAAGTAACGATAACTCGAAGAAGGAATCTCGAGCTTTTTGAGAAGGAGATAAATTTTTCAGCGGGAGTCTGTGTAAACGGCAATCGCTCAAATAGCGTCTGGAAGCATTCTTTTGAGAAGCGAGAATTACTTAGAAAGATGCTAGCCTCATACAGATAGGGTCCTGGGGTTGCTTTTTAGTTTTGCGTAGGTAGGATGAGGAAAGTTTCCGAAAATTCAGAAAACTCTGGAGTACCTATGCACCTACACACAGAAGAAGAACGTTACGGACGGAAGAAAGAGCGAAACACAGGACGCCTCCGACGAATTCTCGTTGATGCGATATGCAATCCGCACTGGCACGGCCGAGAACTCGCCGAAACGACTGGAGACCTCATCTTGCTCGCTTACCTTGGCGGCGCAGATATCCTTGGTCCCATGCCAAACACCAAAATCCCTCTACTTACTGCCCGCGACACCACTGTGTATGTGGAGGGATGCCGACGTCTCGCATTGCGACGAAAGCTACGCATGCGATTTATTCCGATCGTGATGCTGAATGAAGATACGACGTATGGGGAGCTTACGAAATGCAAAAAAGCCGGCATTGTCGACGGGAAAATCTATCCGTATCTTCGAACCACCAGGTCCGCGCATGGCGTCAAGCACTGGGGCAAGATGATTCAAGTGGTGAAATGGTGCGGGGAACTTGGCATTAAAGTGCATGTGCATTTCGAGCATCCAGACCTCGGGTACATCGACCGCGAATGTGAGTACCTATGCCTGCCCGTCTGTCAGATATTCCTTGAAGAAACGGACGCCATCATTGTCTGGGAACACGGCTCGGACTCGCGTTGCATCCCAATGTGGAAGAAATTCGCCAAGACTGGCCGCTTTTTCCTCACAATCACCGCGCATCATTTGGCGTGGAATGAGGACGATGCCAGCGGGGATGTGCGAAAACGTTGCCGGCCGCTCATCAAGCCAGAGCCGGACAGGAACGCCCTGGTGTATCTCGTATGCGAAGACTGTGATTGGGTCATGCTTGGTGCGGATGACGCCGCCCATCCTGTAGATGCCAAACACATCCATGACGGTAAGTGCGCGTGCGGAGACTTCACCTCGCCCTTCTTGCACCTCTTGTGTGCACACGCATTGGACTGCCTTTTGCAGACTAAACGCGGAATTACCATCTACAACAACTTCACCAGTAGAAATGGTCGCAGGTTCCACAAACTAGGAAAGGCTTCCCGACAAATCGGAATTATTCGGAGGCCATCCCGTATTCAGCCATCGTACAAAGTTGGACCCTGGATCGTCGAATCCGCAGGAGCTAAAGAAGAACTTCTCTATAGCTTCACGTCCTGAGCTTCCTGCTGCTTAAGCTCACAAGCCACCGCGCGCTTCGCGGTGGCCTATTTTTTTACAGCGTGAGCACAAATCGCTCCAGTGCGATTTCAAAATCATGAATGCCGCGGTGAGAGTCGTGATAGATACGAACGAGTTTTGATGAAAGGCCTTGGAGTTCGGGGATGGAGTAGTTCCTCCGAAAACTCTTTGCTTTGGCAAACACGAATGGCGCGACCCCAGCTTCGCTTGCGGTTTTCGCGCCGGAGGCGAGGAGTATGGACTTTACCTGCCAGAACAAAATGCCGTGGATCTCTTCGGAAGCCGCTCCGCTTCCAAGCGCCGTCTCAAAGAGCACCCAGAGATTCCTCCTATCGCGCTTCCCAAGCGCATCGGTGAGCGAGAAGATGTTGAATTCCGTTTTCTTCTTTCCGACCTTACTTTCGAACGCTTGCACACGCTCCGCGAAACGCGTGACTTTAAGGAGCGTCTTTTTGTCGACGATTCCTTCAAGCACGATGAAAATGTTGGGAGAGAGCGCTATTTCTTGGAGCCGCTCCATAAATGCCGCTTTAGCTTCCGCGTGTTCGAAAAGTGAGACCACCTGCACGATGAACGAGGGGTTGAATAGTCCCTGACCCGAAGCGAGCTCTTGCAGTTTGGCTTCATTCCAATTAAACGCGTCCAGGCGAAACACTTCGGCGTCTGGTTTCTTCTTGCGCAAACCCTCCGTGAGCGCGCCTGCTTTTGCGCGAGCGGTGTCTGTATCGGTGCCGTAGAGAAAGTAGAACATAAGAATAGTATATAGTATTTAGAATATAGAATATAGAAAATAAAAAACCAGTCGCGCGAAGCGGACTGGCTCAAAGAGGCCTCGAGCAATTAAAACAAATCGACGGTCACCATGATTTGCCTCGGCGGCTCTGATGTAAAGTTTGAAATCGATACCACAAGCATCAAGACTTCTTCGTAGTAAACTTCAAAATATCCGCCGACATCCTGCGCCCTGAAATTTGGAAAGGAATCATAGTAAGTCTTTACCGCCGCCATGACCTGGTTATTCTCCAATTGGGGGGCATTGATGAGTGCGAAGGATGCATCTTTTCGACCCCAAATTTGAACCTCAAGGTCTCCGCCAAATTCTTCGTGCAGGTGTTGATGAAGACCGTCTGGGATTTCAATTTTTGTCGGCATAATCGCCTTTCGTTTCGCGGGGTTAGGGAAACTCCAGAGCAATACTACTCGCCGACAAGAAATTTACAAGCTCGCTACTAGTATCAATCAATTACTTCGCGCAAGCCGACGGTGCAATCGCCACCCTCAGGCGTTCAAGGTAAGCTTGGTCAAAACCACAATTTTACAGTTTGATTTTTCATTTTTGAACTTTCTCCATCTCCCCCCAACTCTCCCCTACCGAAGCTTCGACAACAATAGGCACACCACGAGACTCTTTTATCGGAACGACATTTTGCATAATTTCTTTTATCTTTGGTATTACCTCTTCCAGAATGCCCTCTTCCACTTCGTAGACCAACTCATCATGGACTTGCAGAATGAGTCCGACGTGTGTGTCTAGTTTCTCCTTCCGTAACCACTCGTCCACTCGTACCATCGCGAGCTTCACGATGTCTGCGCCAGTTCCCTGGATAGGCGCATTAATCGCCATACGTTCCGCAGCTCCACGGATATAGGGGATATTTGATTTGATCGCCTCGTGGTAGCGGCGGCGACCAAAAAGCGTCTCGGTGTAGCCTTTCTCATAGGCGTCCCTTTTTACCTTTTCAAGAAATCCGGCAAGCTCATAGAAGTCCGTAAAATAGGCATTGTAATACGATTGGGCCGCCTCTCTTGTAATCACCTCTCCACCTTCCGACAGCGCCGAACGGAGCGAATTCACGCCCATCCCATAGAGCATGCCGAAATTGATGACCTTGGCTTGCCTGCGCATTTCCTTAGTCACCTTCTCTTTAGCCACCTTAAACACTTCGGAAGCGACGGCGGTATGGACATCCTCGCCTCTTTTGAAAATATCGATAAGCTTGCGATCGCCGGAAAGAATCGCGGCGACACGAAGCTCAATTTGCGAGTAGTCAATCGAAAGAAGCCGCGATCCTTTTTCAGCGATAAATGCATTTCGAATGCGCTGACCAAGTTTCGTTTGGATAGGAATGTTCTGGAGGTTCGGATTTTGCGATCCCATGCGGCCTGTCGTGGTGCCCGCCTGCAGAAACTGGGCATACAGTCTTCCCTTTGAGCTCGTCATAGTGGGTATCGTGTCGATATAGGTTGAAAGAAGTTTTTGGAACTCTCTGTATTCCAAAATGTTCCCGATGATGGGGTGGAGATCGCGTATTTTCTCGAGCTCCGACTCGCGCGTCGAAACCGCGCCGCCGGCAGTCTTCTTCGGCCGCGTGACCTTGAGTCCCATTTTGTTAAAGAGGACTTCACCGAGCTGTTTTGGAGAATTAATATTGAACTCTTCTCCAGACAATTTCCAAATCGCCTTTTCTCTAAGCGAAAGCTCTTTGTGATATTCTCTGGAAAGAATCCGAAGGAAAGGAATATCAACTTGCACTCCTCGTCCATTCATCTTTTCCACAATTGGAATAAGCGGCTTTTCTATTTCTTCAAAAACCCTCGTAAGGTGGCGAGCTCTTAGTTCCTCGAGAACAATCGCTCGAGCCGCTTTGAAATCTTTTGTTTTGGCAAAGGCAAAAATATCTTCAAGTGGTGGGTTGGTGAGATTAGAGTTGATGAGCCAGAGGGCAACGCTGGTCTCTTTGAGCTCGAGTGGCGGGATGCCGGAGGCCGCAAGCGCGTCAGTGAGTGAAGCTTGTGCGGGAGTGTTTCCATTTTCATTTTTTGGCTTCTTCTTTTCCCCTCTCGTGTGAGACACGGAATCTGCCGCGAGGCCTTCGCCCGCTACCTGTTCCACCCCCTGCACCTTATTCACGGCATCCTTTAATCGCGCGGTCAGCTGTCGAAACTCGAGTTCGCCAAAGAGCGCTTCGGCTTTTGAGATGTCTATGCCTTCACTCCAGCTCTCTTTAGGAAAAGAGAAGGTGATAGGCACGTCGCGCCGTATCGTGGCAAGGAGTTTACTAAACTCCGCTTCTTCCTTTCCCTTCTCCAAAAGTTCTATGACGCGGGGCTTAATTCCCGCTTTTAAAAGTTTTTCTTTTCCCTTTTTCAGGGTTTGGTACAAATGTGCAATGGAGCCGAAAGCCAAGATAAGCTCTGTCGCTGTCTTATCGCCGATGCCGGCGATGCCTTTGATATTGTCCGAAGGATCTCCCTTCAGTCCTTTGAAATCCGGAAGGAGCTCGGGGCCGAATCCGAAGCGCGCTTTCACTCCCGCCTCGTCATAGAGAATCGTGTCGTTGATGCCCTTCTTCAGCGTGAATACTTGCACGCGCTTGTCGTCCACCAATTGAAGCGTATCCATATCACCCGATGCAATTACGATATCAACCTGTCTGTCATTCCCGCGAAGGCGGGAATCCAGTTTGTCCTTTTTGGTGATTGGTGATTGGTGATTGGTGATTTGTTCCACTATCGTTCCCAGCACATCATCCGCCTCAAATCCTTCTTTGTCGTAGATGGGAATGTTGAAAGCTTCAAATACCTCACGAGAGCGCTTCATCTGGGCAACCAGCGCGTCATCCGCTTTTGCGCGCCCATCTTTATAGGCTTTATAGGCCTCGTGTCTGAAGGTTGGTTTGGGAAGGTCATAGGCCGCCGCAATATAGTCCGGCTTGAAGGTCGTGATGATCTTGAGGAGCATGGCGGCAAGGCCATACAGGCCGCCGGTCGGCTCGCCGCGAGAGTTTGAGAACTGCGGCAGGGCGTGATACGCGCGGTGGAGTATCGCGTGAGCATCAATGAGGACAAGGCGTTTTGGGGAGGATTTAGGATTCAAGATGTATGACTTAGGAATAGAGCCCATTATAGCAATATTTCTCTCCACCGACTTAAGTAAAGCGGAGCGTTCGAGTGCGCTCATCTACAAATTCAAAAAAGATTTTTATATGGTCTTTCGGCAAGATGTCCGCCACCTTGTCCGCCCACTCGACGAGAATGAGGTTTCTGGGATCTTTGAGAAGTTCTTCAAAGCGAAGTGCTTGCAATTCGCGGCTGTGCTTTAATCGGTACGCATCTATATGTACAAGTGTTTCAAAATCTCGGACTTTTAGCGTGCCTGCCCCGTGCGATCCGGGAGTTTCCAGAGAGTTTACGGGGTATCGTTTTTGGATGAGAAACGTCGGGCTGTTCACGGTTTCGCTGATGCCAAGTGCCTTCGCGGCCGCTTGCACGAAGGTCGTCTTCCCCGCCCCAAGATTGCCGTAAAGGCCAACGACGGTAGCGCCGCGAGCCGGAGCAAGCTCATGAATAAATCGCTTTGCTTCTTTCTTGAATTCTTCTAGATTGCAGGTTGTAGTGTCCACAATATCGAATATCTAATACCAAATACCGAAAAACTACAAATAGCAGAAATGCAAATACCATATTTTTCGAGATTCGAAATTCGATATTCGAGCTTCTTTTTAATGTGTTACAATAAAAGGCATGGTCACATTCGATGATGAGAAAGAGGAGAAGGAACTCGCTGACATCAAACAGCAAGAGGAGGAAACGCTCATCGAATTTCTGGCGCAAAAGCATGGCTTGCCGTACGTGAACCTCCTCACCGTGCCGATAGAACACGACGCTTTGAAGCTCATAAGCGAAGCGAGCGCGAGAGAGGCGAAGCTCGCGCCCTTTTCGCTAAGCGGCAAAAGGCTGGGTGTGGCTATATTTACGCCGAACACCGAGGAAGTGCAAGCCGCTCTGAAGAAATTGCAGG
>MHRI01000014.1 GCA_001820935.1 Candidatus Taylorbacteria bacterium RIFCSPHIGHO2_01_FULL_51_15
GTTTCGGAATCCTCAATCCTTCACACTCGGAGACTCATGGAAGGATTGGGAGATGCCCCGACGTTGCGTCGGGGCGCCCAATACCTCTTGTTCCTCGACCTACCGCCGTGCATTTCCCATCACGACACGACGACATTCACCAGCCGATCCTGCACCACAATAACGTCTCGAACCTCCTTTCCGTCAAGCCATTTCTTCACGGATGGCAGCGCGAGGGTGGCCGCCCCGAGCTCCTCCTTCGATCGCCCGCGGCTTGTTTCGAAACTGCCACGCGTCTTCCCGTTCACTTGCGCGATAATGGTGACAGGAGTGTCGGTAAGAGCCTTCTCCTCATAGGCGGGCCAGGGTTCCAGATGGATACTCTTTCGTGAGCCAAGATTAGCCCATACCTCCTCCGCCATGTGCGGAGCGAAAGGAGCGAGGAGCTTGAGGAAGGTCTTATACATCGAAAGAGAGACACTCGCTTCCCTCTCAAACGCGTTAAGGAGGATCATGAGACTGCTGAGTGCGGTATTGAATTTCAAGAGTTCAATATCCTCGCCGACTTTCTTTATCGTGTGATGGAGCAGGGCCGTAAGCGGCGCACTCTGTGGCTCCGGCGAAGAAATTTCCTTTTTCTTAAATCCTAAATCTTTAATCCTAAACCCTACCTTCCATACCCGTTCGAGAAATCGCCGAGAGCCGATAAGACTGTCGGTATTCCAGCTGATTGCCTGCTCGAAGGGGCCCATGAACATCTCATACACGCGGAGCGAATCAGCTCCGTAGCTCTTCACGACTGCGTCTGGGTTGACCACGTTTCCTTTCGACTTTGACATCTTCTCCCCGCCCTCAGCGAGAATAAGTCCGTGCGAAGTTCGCTTTGCGTACGGCTCGAGCGTGGGAACAAGCCCGCAGTCGTACAGAAATTTATGCCAAAATCTGGAATACAGAAGATGAAGAGTAGTGTGTTCCATTCCGCCGTTGTACCAGTCCACCGGCAGCCAGTGTTTGAGCTTTTTTTGGATTTTTGAACTTGGAAATTGTTTGGAAATTGGTAATTGGGATTTGAGATTTTCGCTTATGCAATAAGCGATGTAGTACCAGCTTGAACCGGCCCAGTTTGGCATCGTGTCGGTCTCGCGCCGCGCAGGGCCTTTACACTTAGGGCACTTTACATTTACCCACGACTCTATCGCGGCAAGCGGTGATTCGCCCGTGTCGGTTGGCGCATAGTTCTTCACCTCCGGCAATTTCACCGGAAGATCCTTTTCAGGAACGGGAACAGTCCCACACCGCTCACAATGTATGACCGGGATGGGTTCCCCCCAATATCGTTGTCGAGAGAACACCCAGTCTCGGAGTTTGTAGGTTGTTACAATTTTTCCCCCGACAAATTCAGTGATTTTCTTTTTTGCTTCCTCGCTGTCCATCCCACTGAACTCCCCAGAGTTAATAAGCTTTCCAGTTCCAGTGTACGGCCACCCTTTTCCTGTAGAAATAGGACCAAGTTTGAATGTTGTCGTGTCAATAACCTCGATAAGTGGGAGGCCCTTGCCACTGATAAACTGAAAATCTCTCACATCATGTGCCGGTACTGCCATGATGGCCCCAGTACCGTAATCGGACAGCACATAGTCCGCTATCCAAATCGGAATCTCGTCCTGATTAGCCGGATTAATCGCCTTTATCCCCTTCAGCTCCACACCAGTCTTTTCCTTTTCTCCACCAGTGCGCTCAATTTCTGTTTTCCGCTTTGCCTCATTTTGGTATTTCCGTACTTCTTCGAGATTCGAGATTCGAGATTCGATATTCTTCAAAACCGGATGTTCCGGTGAAAGCACTAAATAGGTCACTCCAAAGAGCGTATCGGGTCGCGTGGTAAACACCTCCACTTCCTCAATTTTCTCCTCCTTTTTTGAAAATTGAAAATTGAAAATTGAAAATTTAATCAAACTCCCGTTTGATTTTCCTATCCAATTTCTCTGCTGCGCCTTAATACGCGAAGGATAGTCAACCATGTCGAGATCCTTGTCTAATCGATCCGCGTACTTGGTGATCGCAAGCATCCACTGCTCTTTCTCTCGCCTTTCAGTTTCTCCGCCACACCGTTCGCACGTTCCGTCGACAACCTCCTCGTTGGCAAGACCGATCCTGCAGGAGAGACACCAGTTAATGGGCATTTTCTTCTTGTAGGCGAGGCCCTTCTTGAAGAATAGGAGAAACATCCACTGTGTCCACTTGTAATAGCTCGGGTCTGTCGTGTTTATCTCGCGAGACCAATCGAATGAAATGGCGAGCATCTGTATCTGCCGCTTGAAATTTTTAGTGTTTCGCTTGGTGACAAGCGCCGGGTGAATGCCGGTTTTGACCGCGTAGTTCTCGGTCGGAAGCCCGAACGCGTCCCAGCCGATCGGGTAGAGTACATTGTAGCCTTCCATGCGGCGCTTCCGCGCGATGATATCCATGCCTATGTATGGACGTGGATGACCGACATGCAGTCCCTCGCCCGAAGGGTACGGAAATTCGATAAGCGCGTAGAACTTCTTTTTGGGAGAAGCATCTTTCGCCTCGTACTGCCTCTGCTGCTGCCAGACTTTCTGCCATTTCTTCTCTATTCGCTTGTGATCGTATCCGTGCATGGCTGCTTTTCCTCATTGGTAACTCAAACTATACGATGTAACACGGCTCGGGCAAAGACTTTACAGAGATAGATTGGTGTGACATTATAAGTGCGGAAGTTTCTCACAAGCAAGATGGATGAGTCCAACCCTTCACCTACGTACCTATGTTCGCTCATAAACACGAGATCGCTCGGTTATCCTATTTTCTTAGTCTGTCAGAAAAGCGCTACAAGATTAGGCCCGAGATTCTTAGGGACTACTCACGCAAGAACTTCTGGGCAAATTTTTTTCTCGCTTTTTCCTGTCTCTATGCCATTTATTTCGCGCTTGGGCTTCTGCTCGGCCCTAGGATTTCGCTCCCCCTCATCGAGTCCATAATGGCGCGGGGCATACCCTCCCTTTTTCTTGGCCTTATCCTTCCTATGGCGCTCCTCATACCCGCCTTTCTCTTTTGGATGGAGGTACATGGAAAGAAGGCAGAGGAAGTACGGGAAGTGTACTCGTCCTTGAAGAAGGCGGAGAAGGAATTCAAGCAGGCGTTCGGGCAATCTCCCTATTTGTTGACGCCGAGCGAGGTCGAGGCGGCTATATACGAAGAGGCCGACCGGATACGCCGCTTTGACGGGAGCATACTTAAGATACTTCGCATGCACGGAGCGGCCTCGCACTTTATGCGAATTTCCGACTACATCGACTTCTACGAGAGAACGCAAGCCGCGGGACGATAGATCTTTCACACGAATCCCCTCGCTCGAGCATCGAGCGAGGGGGTTTTTCTACCCTACCATTTTCCAGCCAGTAACTCTCAAGAGCGACAGCACAGAGCTACAGCCCGTTGGGCTCGCCCGAATAGGGCGTTAAACCCTGTGGGTCGCACCGAGACCCTGCGCACATGCGCAGGGTGCTATTCGTAATTTCGTATTTTATTCGTAGTTCGTATTGTCATTAACGCTTTACCGGCGGATACAACTCCGGGTCGATCGTGCGATCGAAACACTGCTCGCCGGCCGCGTGGCTCCAATTTTGATTTTCCAGGCCTTCTCCGTAAGGAGTCATACTTTTCGGGTAGCGAGTACCGTTCGAATCCTTAACATCAGTGCCAAAAACCGCACAAAGTTTAAATGATAAGGGTTTTGTCACAGAATATGTGTAGGCGGAGCTCGTTTCCGGGTCAGTCGGCACAGTATAACCCGCGATCGGGTCCTCGAGAGCGGCGAGGGTTTGCGGCAACACACCTTTTAGCTGCCAGAAGTTCACGACTTGCCATTGTATTCCCTGCAAGTCTCCCACGCGGCGCTCGTCGAAACGAAGCGCTCGGATGCTTGCCGGAGAGCCCATGACGAAGAATCCATAGACAATCGCCGCAAGCACGAGGAGCGGCGTTCCCCACAGGAATTCCTTCCGCACCTTCGCGGGGAGAGCGGGGTTCATTTTGAGTTCGAGAAGGGAGTACCAGAACACAAGACCGGCGACCACGAAGACCGAAAGGACCTTGAGCGCGAAGCGGGTGGTGAGTTCTCCGCCAAGAAATCCATTGAGAAGCGCGATAACATCCCCGACAAGCGCGATCGCCGTGACGAAGATTGTGCCCGCGAGAAGCCAGCGACGGAGTGGCAGCAGAAGTTTCTCCGGAGTTTTGATCACATCTTTTTTGATCGCTCGGAAGAGGAGGAGAGAAATCGGGAAGACCACGATAAGCGAGGCTACCGCGAACCGGATGCCAGACGAATACGGATCGACGTAATAATCGAGCCTATCCGTCAAAACGGTGTCAATGATGCGAAAGAGTAGCGCAAGCAAGCTTCCCGCGCTCCAATAAAGAGTCGCGAGCGCGCCGATGTATAAAAAGAAATCCTTTGCCGTTAATTTTGGTTTTTCCATATCGCTGTAGCATAGCATAAGGCGGCTCGTCTGTTAAGAGCGAGCCGCCGCGCAAAAACCTGTTGAGCTGGAGTGACATTACTTTATCATCCAGCGAATTGCCCAGTAAAGAAAGGCCAGAAAGCCAGTCGTTGGGAACACCACGTGCAGGAAGAAGTTCCTGCTTGAGAAATCCCTCCGGATTGGCCGGATCACCCTCCGTACCGTTTCGGGGTTTGGTATCATAGAATTTGGTTTTTTGTGCGTGTGCAATTGATCCGAGACTGAAACTGCTCGGAATGATAACATGAAAACCTCCCCAGTGCAAGTCAGATTTTAAACTCTTCTTATCCCGCACCTTTCTTTACAGGCTCGATGCGGGATCTCGGATTTAAAATCTTGCTAGATTTTAAACTCTACGACATCTCCATCCTTCACCACGTACTCCTTTCCCTCGGTTCTAAGCCACCCTCTCTCCCGCGCCGCGGCATACGAGCCTGCTTCGAGAAGCTTCTGCCACTCGATGACTTCAGCTCTCACGAATTTATCCTTAAAGTCAGTATGAATCGCGGTTCCGGCGATCGGCGCGGTGGACCCCCTCCGTATCACCCAACCGCGCGTCTCATCCTCTCCGGTGGTGAAGTAGGTGATGAGGCCGAGCATGTCATATCCCGCCCGAATGAGATTGTTCACTCCGTCGTCAGCCGAGGGCGAGGTTGTAGCGCTAGAAGCGCTGAGTTCCTTTCGAAAAAGCTCCTTTTCCGCCCCCTCAAATTCCTTCAAGTCTTCTTCGATCTTTGCATCTACAATCACATAGGAAGATCCGGTCGCCTTCATAAAGCGCATAAGCTCCGTAAAGCGAGGGTCTTCTTCGCCAGCCGGCGAATCGTCGAGATTTTGACCGCCGGCCTTTTTGTTGAGCACATACAAAATCGGTTTCGCGGTAAGCAAGTGAAGGTTTCGGATGAGTGGGTACTCAAGCTCGCCCAGTTCTACGGAGCGCGCCAGCTTTCCGCTTTCGAGAGCCTTCTCCAGACGAAGCAGTGCCTCATGCTCGGTGAGGGCGCTCTTGCTCCCCTTCTTAATGTCCGACTTTAGATTCGAAATGCGCTTAGTGACGGTCTGGAGGTCCGCGAGCACGAGCTCCAGGTTGATGACCTCGATATCCTTCAGGGGGTCTACTTTATTTTCGACATGGATGATATCGCCTCCATCGAAAATGCGAACGACTTCGGCGATAGCGTCAGTCTCTCTGATGTTTGATAAAAATTGATTACCGAGTCCCTCGCCGACGGACGCGCCTTTAACGAGTCCGGCGATGTCCACAAACTCGACTGCCGCGGGCACTGTCTTCTTTGAGTGGCTGAATGCCGAAAGTTTCCAGAGTCTCTCATCGGGTACCGCAACGACGCCCACGGACGGATCAATCGTGGCGAACGGATAATTGGCCGCAAGCACGCTCTTTTTGGTGAGCGCGTTAAACAGCGTGGACTTGCCCACATTGGGGAGACCGACGATTCCAATGGATAACATGGTGACGATTTATCAGATTCATTCCCATCTTGTAAAGAAATAACTTCCTTCCATTACCGCGTGATCAATGCAACAGTGCCGAAATATGCTTTCAAGATATTGTTTAGACTCTTTATCAGAATTTTCAGCGAAAAAACTCAACTATACAAAGTGGTATTCCAAAACAACGATGCGTCGGCAGTTGCGAGCTTTGAAGCACTACTACCCTGATTGGCCCGCAAGTATTCTCCAACAAGGTCGTAACCCAATGTATATCCCGCCCAACGTGGAACAACATCTAAACTTGAGCCGAAAAACCAAAGGTTGTTATCATAGGTCGAAAGGCCCCATTCTTCTTCTGCTTTCTTCAACATCGTTTTCTTCTGTTCAGGGGTTAACGCATGTGACCATGGCGACGGCTTGTTCCGTCCGGTGACTTCGATCGCGAAATGATCAGCGAGACCTTCAAAGATCATTGCTTCAAGCAAGGTATCACCTTTAACTTGTTTCCTCCAACGAATAGTATGATGTAGTTCATGGGTAAGCGTAAACGAAAGCTCTTTTTTAAGTGCCTTCGTAAAATTAGGATGCCGAGGGTTTAATGAAATAAATATCAAATTCGCATTTGGCGTAAATCCTCCAATGCCACCTATTTCATCAATAGTTGCTCTTTGATTATCGCAAAAGACAATGTCTACATCCCTTATTGGCGATAATTTCTCAACTGAAGCGATAGTAGTTTCAGCGGTGGACTTCAACTCTTCAGAATGTGGTCTGATGTCTTTCGAGGCCGATAGAATATGAATGTTTATAGACACATCATCGTTATACCATATAATTTTGGAATAGAAAAATTCCCTCCGGTGTCCTAAGACGTCAGAGGGAACCATGATCGTCACAACGAATGTGCGATCTAACGTCCACAGGTCCCGCCTCCGCTGCATTCTCCACCACTTCGGTTGCAGCGAGTATCGGGGCTATTCCCGTAGGAACGAATTGACACCTTGACTCCCTTTGGAGCCTTCGGCATTTTTCGTGTTTTCATAGTACACCTAGCTTCCCTTCAGCTTGTTACTCCTTCAAGCGAAGAAGTGGGGAGTCGAAGGGTATTTCTCACTCCATCTAAACGATAGCATGTCCATCCTAGAATGTCCACGGTGCTCATTACCATAGCCGAAGTTGATCGGCATGAGCTTCTCCGACAGTACACGAATAACCGACAGCCCACAGGCATGATCCTTTGGTGTGATGTCCACCACAACGGGTTCGAGATACTGTAGACTGCTCTTGAAGTCTTCCCCAATTACGTTACTTTCTTCGGCTTCAAGTAGCCAGTCAACATACTCGAGATTCCTCGGATCGAGATAGAAGACGCCGTGACTTTCCGGATTATCGATCTCACTCATCTCCATCTTCGGTCTTGATCTGTGGTAGTGCCATGTCATAGCCATGAACTCAGCCTCGTTGAATGCTTTTAAGGTTGCGTCAACGAAGTTTGGTCTACAGGCTGCACCAGAGCAGATTGCCGGTCGCCTCTTCCGAGACCAAATAATCACTAGAACTACGGGGGGCCCGTCAAGTGTCAGATCCAGAATAGAAACGCTGTACCCCATTCGCTTCCACTCTGAAATCCTATCCCTCAAGTCTAGCGGTAGGCACTCGTGATTAATCGAATTGACTCGGCGTTTGGAATACCACGTGACGCTGAAGGCATCCCGCTCGACGAGTTCGTAGAGAGCTGTGTCGATTGCAATTTCCTTGTCGAAGTGAGCCGCGACACCACTCGAACTTGCCTGATAGCACAGCTTCAACTCGTGCCTCATTTGCTTAGTAGCGTAGTAGGCAAGCTCCAAAGGAACCCAAACTCGCTCGCCAGTCGCTCTGCGTGAACCGATAACCCAGTCTAACTTTCTTCGAGGGTCAAATGGTGTGACACCTTTTAGGTTTTTGAATTGGGCGTCCGAGTAAGGAACAAGGACACGAGGATCGAGAAAGGGTTCGCCTAGATTGAGAGCGCTTTCTTTTCGATCACTACGGTTTTGTTCAAGCGCGTACCGTTCGAAACCTTCCGACAGGACCTTTAGAAGCGCTTCGCTCGAAGTCGAACCTGTGGCAAACGCGACGCTTTTCCTCTTCATGGATGCCGTTAGGCGACCAGGGACAGGACGATACGTCGCCATAGTTGACCACATCGGCATTGTGTAACCGTCGACTTTAAGATCCAGAAACAGCACGTCCTTAATCGGCTTGTTGTCTCCAACAAGGATATGGCGTAAGCGTTCTGCCTTCTCCGAGACTTCTTGATCCGACAGTGAGGTCTGCACATCAGTACCGATCTTACCCATAATGAGCGTTGCTAAGACTGCCTCATCTGGAAACAGCAGTCCGAGTTCATTCGCCAGTGCTTCATCAGCAAATCCGCAGCACTCGACGACCCCAATGTCCTGTTCGGCGCAAAACAAGTAGGTATTTTGCGCAGCATGCCCCGCTTCAAGCAAGGTCAGACGATATCCCAGATTCGCATACTTAATAGTTGAACGTCTGAAATTTGCCGCAATGCACAAAATGCAAGCCGCATTCTCCAGAAGCGTTTTGGCATTGAAGATTTTTGACAACCATACGCTTGGATTTTTGTCTGACACCGTGATCAAACTTCGCTCTTCGGGATTCCAACGAAGAATGCCCCTGGGCACTTGCTGGCTATCATCAAGGACGATCAGATATAGATCAAGCGGATACATTCCACCACCTGAAGCCACGCTCCAGTGCCCGTTTTTCCCTATGCTGTATGTGGCGTCCAATATTCCAGAAAGTTTGTCCAACGAAATCTGACCTGGCTGAAAAGCCCTAGTGGACTTACGATCTTGAATCACATTGAGAACATTACTCACAACGGGGTTAGGTACTTGAGTTACATTACCCTCGCGCCTTCGCAATCGCTGAGACCGCAATATATCTGAAACCCCATCAACACCGAGATCGCTCGAGAATTTCGCCGGATTGGCGGAATCCTCGTGGAACTTCAGATGAAGATCCCGACTATCGCAGACAATTCCCTGCTGTTCAAAAAGTGACAGAAACTCGGCCACTTCTTTCGGACTGATCGTCCGTAATTTGCGAGTTATATCCGCAACATTGTTGAATCCGTTGCATAGGCGCAAAATCCTTTGCGCGGTAGCACTTCTGCCGCTTAGTGTGATGAGCCCCCCTCGACCCACAAAACTAAGTGTATCTCTCTTACTCCGATAGCCGTACAATACGACCAGCGGACGAAAATCTTGTTCTATCACGGTCTTCATTCATATTCCTAATTGTCAGTGAGCGATTCTTAATTTGACCGAGTCCACACAAATGGTTCGATCGCGAATCTGCCCACTAAAATACAACGATGACAGATGTGTTGTCAAATCAGATTCCAAACTCTTTAGAGTCTAGTGACATTACTTTGCGGAAAAATTAAAATACCAAAGACAGTCAAAGTAGTTCAGAAACCCCGGCTGCCCCATCGTTCAAATTTCTGTTGCCATCGCTTCGCTCGGCTCTCGCTTATGAATTTAAGCGGCCCGATTTTCTTTATCCTCGGCCTAAAGCCCGCGAACCACAAAATGCACTTTTTTATCTCGTTTGTGGTGTCACCAAATATGAAGCGCGCCATAAGGGGATGCGAATCCGACGTTACAAATACTCGGGCGGTTTTGCCCTTCAGCAGTCTTTCCCAGAAATACCCGGCGCCAAAACCCTCTCTCTTAAATTGAAACGCAAATCCGGGAAGCCAAATCCGGTCAAACATTCCCTTCAGAATGGCGGGCATGGTAGACCACCAGCTCGGGTAGATAACTACAAAATGCTCGGCCCACTTTAGGTTTTCCTGAACCGTGAGAAGATCGGGTTCAAGGGGCTGCGGATTTTTGTACCCTTCGTGAAGCACTGGGTCAAATTGCAAATCTCCGAGGTTAAGGCGCCGTATCTCATGACCACCCGCTCGAGCTCCCCTCTCGTAGGCATCGGTAAACGACCCGCTAAGGGTGTTTGTGTCAGGGTGTCCGAGTAGAATAAAAATTTTTGCAGTTTTCATATGAGCGGCCTTGCCCGTGAGACTTTTGGACCGTAGCGGGATCGAACCGCTGACCTCTCGCATGCCATGCGAACGCTCTACCAGCTGAGCTAACGGCCCATCATTACCAAAAGTCTAGCGGGTGAATCAGCTGTGAGCCCGCGTCGAAAATATAGCATCTTGCCGGTGAAAAGGAAACGAGGAAGGTCACTTTCTTGCATTATGTGATGCAAATAAAATCAGCCAAGGATACGTGTCTCCTTGGCTGAGAGTGATGAAATTACTGACAGATCATAGTCCGTCGTCTGCGATGTTCTTGCGAAACCACATCCCTTCAAACTGAATCATTCCGACAGCCGCGTACGCGCGCTCTCGCGCTTCCTTAACTGTTGGCGCTGTCGCGGTAACTCCAAGTACGCGTCCTCCGGTATTGTACCATTTCCCACCCTCCCTTTTTGTTCCTGCGTGGAAGATCTGAACACCGGGTTGCTTCTCCGCCTCGTCAATCCCCGTGATTTCATGGCCGGTATCGGGTTTCCCGGGATATCCGCGAGAAGCCACGACCACACACACCGAGGCCATGTTGCTCCACCTTCGCAACATCTCGGGCTGAAGTTTATCGGTTGCGGATGCGTGCATAAGCTCTGCCAAGTCGCCTTCGAATCGAGAGAACAAAGACTGTGCCTCCGGGTCACCAATCCGCACTCCAAACTCAAGCACCTTCATTCCCCTCTCGGTCAGCATGACTCCGGGAAATAGAATCCCACGATAGGTGATTTCTTCCCCCCTGCATGCCGCTCGCCAGCGTTCAATGATGTCCTCATAGACCGAGAAAGCTTGCATGGTTTCTGTGGTAAGTCGCGAAGAAGAATAGGAACCCATCCCGCCAGTGTTCAGCCCCTCGCCGTCATCTCTCGAATTTTTGTAATCCTGTGCCACTTCAAGTGGGAATGCCAGTTCTCCATCCGCAATGATGTGAATTGACGCTTCCCTACCTTTCTCGAGATTCTGAACGACCACTCGGTCTCCGGCAGAGCCGAACTCGCGCTCAATCATAATCTTCTGGACCGCCGCTCCAACCTGGGACTCTGAATGGCAAAGAAGAACCCCCTTGCCGAGCGCGAGGCCGTCCGCTTTTACGGCACAACTGAAGTCAAATTCTTCCGCGGCACTTAAAGCCGCGTGGACCGTCTCACAGATTCTGCCCGCTGGGTGCGGAATTCCGGCGAAGACCATTGCTTGTTGGCTAAATGCTTTTGAGGTCTCGAATCGAGCCCCACGGATATCGGGTC
>MHRI01000015.1 GCA_001820935.1 Candidatus Taylorbacteria bacterium RIFCSPHIGHO2_01_FULL_51_15
ACTCTCAAACCAAATCATTCCTCCATGCCTCTCCACAATGCTCTTGACGATGAAAAGCCCAAGACCCGAACCGTCGGTCTCGAGCTTCACCGCATTTGTCGCTCGGAAAAAACGATCGAAGATATTCTTCTGCTGTTCCTTGGGAATCCCGATCCCGTCATCCTTGATGGACACCTCGACCTCCTCGGTTCCCCTAGGCACGAGTGATACTTCGATACTACCTCCTTCCCGAGAATATTTTACCGAGTTTTCAAGTAGGTTCTGGAATACCGCCCGGAGTCTGGTAGGGTCGGCATGCACCTTCGTGGGATGCGTTGGCTTTGAGGCGAACGTAATCGAGACTCCACGCGCCTTTGCCTGCGGCAGGAGCTCAAAGAGCACCTCGTCAATCACTTCAGAAAGAGGCACCGATTGGAAAAAGTAGCGAACCTTCCCCGACTCGATACGATCCGCTCCCAGCATGTCATTCACGAGAGAAATCATGCGGTCATTGCTCTCATAGGCCTTGATGAGAAACGTCCTCTGCTCGGCTGTGAGCGTGCCCATATCACCGTTGATGAGGAGATTGAGCGTCCACTTGATGCCGGAGAGCGGCGTTCGAAGCTGGTGCGCCACTACTGAAATAAAACTTGACTTAGTCTCATCGAGTTTTCGAAGCTGGTCGTTGGCGCGAGTGAGCTCCAAGTCCCGGCGAACGAGAAGCCGCGCCCCGCGCTCCTGATCCGCGAGAAGCTCCCGAAAGCGCTCGAGGGCGATCACATTGGGAACAATCTTCCACTCAAAGACGAGGAGCTGTGCCGCGCTCGCGAGGATAAGCGCGACAAGAAACGCCGCCACGTGCAGCGCGTCACTATCAGGGTACCTAAGGACAACCGTCGCAGTGATAGCGAAAAAAATACCGAGTGGGAGAATCAGTACGAAGAGTGAACCGAGCATGCCATGTCGCCCCTTTTTCATTGCGTGTGTCTAGCCTGAAGTTCCAAATAGGTGCTAATCACCAAGCACACAAATCACCACGGTTTCATTATGGAAGCTTGAGTTGCATCGGTTCATATTCCGAACCTCGCCCCAAAGCGGAGCCTGTTCTCCGTAGGTGTAGAATCCGATGAGTGGCGTGGTCCGCCCGAGCGCCTCCTGAATCGCGTCGATTTCATCTCCCGCGCGCTCTCCAAAAAGCTTACTGCGGGCGATGCAGTTGAAAATAATGACCGCCTTTGGCTTTTCGCCGCCGAGTTCCGCCAGGGCATTTTCAGCCGCTACTTTCGCGACATTCACGGCTTCCTCACGACTGCCGATCATAAGTCGAATTTCGGAGCCCACAGGTATTTCGGCGGCACAAGTGATGGAGCCATTCTCGTCAACGGTAATCGGGTCGCGAATAAGCATCTCGTCGCTTCCCTTCACCTTCATCCCTAGGGGGTAGGTGATGGCAAGCCGCGCGAGGGCTTCGGTTTTGAGCTCCTTGGCGCGTTCCGCGCCGAAGTAATCCTCATAGATCTTGATCGCCGGCATGCCGTCAAGCTCGTGGAGTACCGCTCCCTCCGATTTAGTAACTTTTTTAGGCGTGCCGACCGGGATCCATCCGTGCCGCACGCCGATCCCTATTTTAAAGGCACCAGAGAGTCCAAGGCCAACCACCGCGCCCGAATAGACTTTATCATTCAGGTACTGAAACGTCTTTTTGAACTCAAAATCATCTCCAGCCGCGCCTCCAACTACTGGGAAATCAGGGCCCAAGCTCTCGAGAACGCCTCGAACCGTATCGGCGCCGTTTCCCGCGAGCACGTCGGGAAACATGATGAAGGCATCGAGCTTACCGCCGGGAGCCTGCGCCTTCACGACATCGGCGGCAGCCTTCCCCGCCTTTTTCGGTCCATCAGAGATATGTTCTCCAACTCCGGCGAAAAACGAAACCCCATCACCCTGGAGTGCCATTACAACGACCGAGTGACGTTTTGTCGGTCCTTCATTCGTTATTTCTCCCGCAGTTGAGCATCCGACGAGCGGCACTTGTCCTGACACGGAGCGCACCCCGGAAAGCATTTTCTCCTGATCGTACTGGATCGAGGAAAAGACGATGAGCACGCTTGGCTTTCCTTCGAGTTTGTCGAGCGCGTCCTGGCAGGCATTCGCGCCGACAGCATGCGAATCTACTCCCTGCGAAATACCGACACCTGCTTTTATGGACATAATGATTTCTCTTAAGCACTGCGTAATGGAGTGGCGTTCCCACGCTACAAGTATACTCCCTAATCGGCCCTCGCAAAAGTGCACAAGTAGGAGTCTCGTGAATAACGAGTTTTCTGTCATTCACTTGCTCCCACCCCTCACCCTTGCGGGAGCTCCCCTCTGGCAGGGGAGCAAGGGAATCCAGAGGTTTCCAGGTGCATCCCGCGTTACGGGTAAGAGTCAGACTCTCCGGCAGAGAGAGTCTGACTCTTACCCTCTAGTTACCCCGACAAGGGATACATCTTTAGTTTTCCGGAAGGTTCTCCATTCCAGCCCAGCACAGTCTACGACTACTACGCTGCTCTTCGTCGCTGGAATGCCGAAATCTGCCTATTTCCGTGTTCCCCTGCCTCTCTCCCGCTCTTTTTCTTTCTCATTCTTCCCACGAAGCTTATCGAGCGCCGCGATTTCATCTCGTAGCAGCGCCGCCGACTCGAAGTCGAGTATCTTTACCGCCGCGTTCATCTGCGTTTTTTTCTCCCCGATCAGCACTTCAAGCTTCTTATTTTTCAGGGCCTCCCTGTCGATGTCGATGAGTCGCGACAGCGCTTTCGCATGGTCGAGACCGAGTGACTCATTGATATCGCGAACTTTCTTGATGATGGTTTGTGGGGTAATGCCGTGTTTCTTATTATAGGCCAGCTGGACGTCTCGTCTCCGATTTGTTTCCCGAAGGGCGCGCTCGATGGATCCCGTGATGACATCGGCGTAGAGGATCACTCTTCCCGCCACGTTTCGAGCGGCGCGGCCGATGATCTGGATGAGCGACGTCTCGGAGCGTAAGAATCCCTCTCTGTCCGCATCCAGTATGCCGATAAGGGACACCTCGGGAAGATCGAGTCCCTCGCGTAGGAGGTTCACTCCCACGAGTACGTCAAAATCGCCCTTTCTGAAATTTGAGAGAATCGTGATGCGATCGAGCGTTTCGATGTCGCTATGAAGGTACTCGGTTCGAATTCCCTTCTCCTTCAGGAATTCCGTGAGATCCTCGGCCATTTTCTTCGTGAGGGTGGTTGCAATCACCCGTCCGCCCTTTTTCACGTCCTTGTTCGCCTCGATGATGAAGTCCTGAATTTGCCCGCCATACTTCCCTTTTGCATTCACAGGTCGAATCTCAACCTGTGGATCAACAAGTCCCGTAGGGCGTATCACCTGTTCCACCACGGCTAATGATGGCGACCCGCGCGAAGCACTCTTTTCGAATTCGTACGGGCCGGGCGTTGCCGAGGTGAAGAGTACCTGCCCTACCCGCTCCTCAAATTCCGCGAACCTCAGTGGACGGTTGTCTTTCGCGGACGGCAATCTAAACCCGTGCTCCACGAGGGACTCCTTCCGCGCCTTATCTCCCGCATACATCGCGCGCAGTTGGGGAATCGTGACGTGTGACTCGTCAATAACCGTCAGAAAGTTAGGCGTGCCGTCCTCGGCGTGCGGAAAGTAGGACAGTAACGTATCGGGCGGCTCGCCCGGCAACTTGCCTGAAAAGTGGCGCGAATAATTTTCGATGCCGTTACAATAACCGACTTCGCGAAGCATGGCGAGGTCGTAATTCGTGCGCCTTTTGAGTCGCTCTGCCTCTAAAATCTTCGAATTCGCATCAAGCTCCTTTAGTCGCTCCGTGAGTTCAAGCTTGATCGTTTTTACCGCCGTTTCTCGTTCGTCTTTTGGGGTGATGAAGTGTCTCGCGGGGAAAATGAACACTTGGTCGACTTCCTCCAAGAGCTTTCTGCTGATCGGGTCGATTTTCTGTATGCGCTCTATGAGTTCATGCTCAAATTCAACGCGGTAGATAACCCGCTCGCTTTGAGGCTGTACCTCGACGATACTTCCGAGCGCGCGAAACACACCGGGAGAAAGATCGGCTGTCGTGCGCGTGTAGTGGATGCCGATAAGCGCTCGAATAAGCTCTCCTCGCGAGAGCGCCATGCCTTTCGCGACTCTTCTGTTCACTTTTTCGTACTCCTCGGGACTTCCGAGTCCATAAATGCAGGAGACGGAAGCGACGACGATGGTATCTTTCCGCGTCAGCAGTGCCTGCGTTGACGCGTGCCGAAGCCGCTCGATCTCCTCATTGATCTGCGCCTCTTTCTCGATGTAGGTGTCGGTGATCGGCATGTACGCCTCCGGCTGGTAAAAATCGTAGTAGGAAACGAAATAGTGCACGGCGTTGTCGGGGAAAAATTCGCGGTACTCTTGAGCGAGCTGGGCCGCGAGTGTTTTGTTATGGGCGATGACGAGCGTGGGTTTCTGAACCTTCGCGATCACGTTTGCCACGGTGAAGGTCTTACCGCTTCCGGTCACGCCAAGGAGCGTCTGGTGTGAAAGACCGCTCTTAAGTCCCTTCACCAGCGCCTCGATGGCCCTTGGCTGATCTCCGGCAGGTCTGTATATAGTTTTCAGTCTGAAGGCAGGTGCATTTGACATGGTAGGCACTGTATTCTAAATTGACTTCAGAGCAAAGTAAATTGTGAAATTATGTACAACCAACAAACTGCACTTGAGGCCGCTAGGGAGCGCTTCCAAAACATCAGGTACACCCCGGAGGAGATTGCGAGGATCGTCGCCTTCCTTGAGAAATTTTGCGACGTCGCCGTTGTGTATCTCACCGAACTGTTTGTCCGGGCAAAGGTCTACAAGGCGCCCAGGTGCCTTGACACGGTGTTGCTCATCGGTGAGTTCTATTACCAGTTCGCGTGGAAATTTGGAACTCCAGATCGTATCGGCGACCCTGACGACGTTGCGGTAGATGAGTCCGCGCCCACGCACTCCGCCGAGGTTACCGACTGGTACTTAGGGGGAGAGAGTCGCGTTCGAGTTGTCACTGGAATCAAGAGTACCATCGGCTGGAGAAACGCAACCGCCCTTACGTCGGCATATGGCGCACTGGGCGTTCCCATGCTGAAGGGCATCCACTGACAAGGTTGAGCAGGCAATCCTTTCGCGGCATTTGTCCTTTTGAGGAGTCGTGCATGTCCTATCCCGACCTCTACCGCTATCCACATAGCTAAGTTCGTCTAGGAGGTACAATGGTGGTGGAGCTTTTATGCACATGCCCGAGTCCAAATGGAATGCTGATCTTGTGAGGGATACGAGCAAGATAAGGTTCCCCCCAAGGCTACCGCTAGGAGCGGCGATGCCGGAAATCGAAGTTTTGCACATCGGCGATGATGCGCCGAGAGAGGAGGTTGAAGCGGCGCCCCAAACAGAGCCGTCCGAAACCTGAAAACATCCCCTAACCCACCGGCCGCCCCAATAAAGGCGGCCGATATTTTTTGTCTGGAAAGAAGTTGGGCGTTCACATTTTCTCCCAAAAGAAAACCCGCGCGGAGATTGCATTTCCGCGCGGATATTATTCGTGTCACCGACAAGATGTACTCCTTATTCCAGAGACGATACCGTGATGTTCACCAGTCATGCTCCGCGGAGAGTTCCTCAAGAACCCTCCGAAGTCTCGGAACGACCGGCTTCAGCGCTGGATTTCCGAGGATGTGGCGTTTGAGGTCCGGTGAGTTCGCACCAGTAAACTTTAATAGACCAAGCATTTGCTCGCCGGAGTTTGTGAGAAGGTCGAGGTTCGCGCCCCGAATCCCCTCTTCCACAAGTGCACCAACTAGGAAGGCGAGTGCGTGGATGAGCATTCTTCTGTCATGCTCGCTCGGGCTCATGCGAATTATCTGCACTCCCCGTTCTGTAAATGAGTCGATGACCGCGGCGGCCCTTTCGTCATTCTCCGGCTCGACTGTCACAATCATCTGCTTGCCTTTCCAACTGGAATCGTCGGTAATAGCTTGCGGCCCGAACAAAGTGTGGAAGCTTAGAATCTCTCCATTTGCCTGAGGGAGAAGCGAATTGATCCCGGACTGTTGAACGCTACTGACATTTATCTCGAGTGGTTTCTCGCGAGAGGTTTCGATTAAGCTAGCATATTTGGTTCGTACCTGCTCTGGAAATATCGCGTACAGGACAATGTCCGGGCTTTCCGCGATGCTCGTATGGCAACCCAATGACCGCAGAACGGCTTGCTCCTCTGAAGCGCCAGATCCAAAACGAATGTCCCACGCGTACACTTCAAATCCCGACTGTAGAAAATGACGGACAATAAGCGACCCGAACTTACCGACGCCGAGTATCTGTATTCTCATTTTTAAGCCTTTTGATGGTTTTTTGTACACCGTTTTGGTGTACCTTGTTCTAACCTGCATACTAGCCATCTGCGGCTATTTTGCAAGCCTGCCCGCGGAGCATGGCGACTTTGCGGGGTTTGCCCCGTGATAAATAGGACTTCGCTCTCTCACCGTTCAGACGGCATCGTACTTCGTACGGTGCCGCTATTTTTCATGGCCGCTAGGGAAAAGCCAAAAATACTTCCTTTTCCCTCTCCTTCGGACCGCGCCCAGATTTTACCCTGATGTTTACCAATAATTTCCTTCGAGACATACAGTCCGATACCCAGCCCTTCCGTGTCCATTTGTCGGGCTCGTCGGCCACGATGAAATTTGGTGAATAAAAAAGGCAGATCGTCTTTCGACATACCGATGCCGTTATCCTTTACCTCGAAATTGATTCGCCCAACGGTAACAGAGGTGCTGACCGAGACAACCCCATTGGGAGGGGTGTAGTGAATTGCATTTTCAATAAGCGTTTGGATGACAAACCGTATCCGTGATTGGTCACAGACGACGCGCGCGCCCGGCGTAAGTTGTTTCTCAATCCGGATGTGCCTATTATATTCTTGATCGGCGATACTCGCTACGCTTTCTGCAGTTATTTGAGACAAGTCAACCGGCCTCATTTGATATCGGTACTGGACATTTTCTGCCTCTGAAATATTGGCGAGAAGATTCGTAAGCTCAACCAATTTATCATTTGCTCCCTGAATATGTTTGAGTTCTGTCCGATCATTAGGGGAGAGATTGCTTTTGAGCAAGTTCTCTGTTATCCATCTCATGCGAGTAAGCGGGGTACGGAGTTTATGAGTCGCGATCGTTACAAATTCATATTTAAGCATATCCGCCTCACGCAATTTCCACCAGACTACCACCGCAACCGTGACAATCATAACACCCGATGCAAGCGGAGTGATCCAGAAGGGAAAGCCCGCATAAAAGTGCTCGATAACCCGATGGATGTACTGGAAAAGTAAAATGAGGCCCCCGGCCAAAACCACCGCCACGCTGTACCAAAATGCTTGCTTGGCAATAATTTTTATATTGAACAATTCATACTTTACAACACCATACACAAACGGACCCATAAAAAACACCATAAATGCCATGCCCCAGAGTGGATCAATTGGAACATCGTAGACGAGAAAATTAGGAATAAATCCTAGCCCGTATGCAAGCGCGTACCCAAGAATGAGATAACGGAGTTGGTTTTTCAATATCGAGTTGGTGCTCCGAAAGTAGGCTATTGCAAGCTCGGCAAGCATGTAGGACACACAAATCCCGTATAAGAATGCCACCCGTACCCAGTTGAGAATTCCGGGTTCATAATAATTTGGGAAATACATTTTTGGAACGGAAGGCTGTAAAAATAGTGCGGGATTTAAAATGAACCACAAGGAGAAGCACAGTGCGCTCACATACAGGATCACGGGCATGTACCAACTTTCCAGGTCCTTACCGAGAACTGCAAGCACACTGTGGACATTGAACGCCCCGATAAAAAATAAGCTAATATTCAACATGAGAACATGCGACGAGAGAGATGGATCCTCAATATTGACGCCCACAACGTGTGAAATAACGAACACGATAACCGTGCCTATGGTGAGGGCGAGAAATATGCTCGCTGATGAGCGTGGCCTATTGAGAAGGAGGAAACATACAACGGCAATGCTAGCGAGCGCTGAAATGATAAACCCGATATTATGTATCAGAAGATAAATATTCATATTGGTAAGTCATCTACCTATATTGAGAGTAGTATAATACTTTCATGCGATCAAATCTCTCTTCCAAAATCCCCTGCCGCATTTCCTTCACAAGATTGACAATGAAATACACGTTGTGGATAGTCGCGAGCGTACTTCCCAGAATTTCACCCGATCGGAACAGATGCGAGAGATAGGCCCGTGTGGCACCGGCTCCTCCGCTTTCGGAAGGCCGGCAGGTGTAGCAACCGCACTCGCTTTCGATTGGCGTAAAGTCAGTTTTGTACCGCGCGTTCCTGATATTGAAGCGCCCATGCCTCGTGTAAAGAGAGCCCGTGCGCGCCTCTCGCGTCGGCGCGACACAGTCGAACAAATCACATCCGTTTTCTACAGCACCAAACAAATCAAGCGGGTCTCCAATACCCAGAAGGTGCCGAGGTTTTTCCTCCGGGAGCAGTTCATTCACCCAGCGCACCGCATTTCCCATATCTTCCTTGTCGAACGACCCACCGATACCAAAGCCGTCGAACCCCGCAAAATCGCTTTGCTCTCGCGGGGCAGGTCCACTGATGGGCAATCGGAGTGCCGCCAAAAATCGTGCGCTTTCCTTGCGCAAATCCTCAAATCGTCCCCCCTGCACAATGCCGAAAATAGCTTGCGGTAAGCTGTTTTCGGCATTGACTTTCGACTTTCGACTTTGAGCTCTGAGCTCGCGGTGCCTTTCGAGACTCCGCTTTGCCCACCTGTGCGTTCGCTCCATCGCCTGCTTTTGATATTCATATGAGGCTTCAGGTGAAGTGCACTCATCAAAAGCGAAAATGATATCCGCACCGATCGCGTGCTGAATCTCGATGGAGCGCTCTGGCGTGAAGCGATGCTCGCTCCCATCCTTGTACGATTTGAAGGTTACCCCATCTTCATCAATCTTTGCTAACGTCTCACGCCTCTCTTCCACTTCCCCGACTAGTCCCTTATTCGTACGAATAGCGGAATGGCTCTTGCTCACCTTGGAAATCTTTTCCCCGAACGCCGAGCCAAGCGAGAAGACCTGAAATCCCCCTGAATCCGTCATCGTCGGGCCACTCCAGCCCATGAAGCGTCCCAATCCTCCTCCCTGCTTGACTATCGTTTCACCCGGCTCGAGATACAGGTGGTAGGTATTCCCAAGTACCACCTGCGCTCCGGTGCTCTTAATCTGATCTGGGGTCAATGCCTTGACGCTCGCCTTCGTGCCAACCGTCACAAAGGCCGGCGTGTGTATGACGCCATGAGGAGTCGTGAGTGTTCCTGCCCGACCAAGGGAATGCGGCAACTTTTTCTGAATGGAAAACATGGTGGTCTCAAAAGAATACCAGCTTAGGGAACGGTTTGCTAAGATTCGATACTCCGATTACAATACAAGCACATGTCGGATACAGAGAAAGATGAACAAAACCCTGGGGCAGAGCCGCTTAGCAAGGAAGAAATTGCCTCGCAGATCAAGTCGCGGGTAGCGCGAATTGAGCGGGAGTTTCTCGCGGCCTTCGATTTTATCGTCGGTTTCCCGCGGTCGGTCACCTTCTTTGGATCTTCGCGGTGTACCGAAGGGAGTCCCCACTACGTGCAGGCTCGCAGACTGGCTGGGAAAATCGCGAAAGAACTTGGATATACCGTGCTGACGGGCGGAAGCTCGGGCATTATGGAGGCGGCGAACCGAGGGGCGTTCGAGGCCGGCGGTGAATCGGTCGGTCTTAACATCAAACTCCCGAAGCTGCAGCACGCCAACGGGTACACCACCGCGTCGATTGATTTTTCTCATTTCTTTGTCCGGAAAGTGGCTCTCTCCTACGCGGCAGAGGCATACATCTTTTTTCCCGGAGGGTTTGGAACGCTGGACGAATTCTTTGAGATTATTACCCTCGTGCAGACGCACAAAATACGCCGGATTCCGGTTTTTCTCGTCGGACGCGACTTCTGGGAACCGCTCGATCACTTTATCCGCAGGGAGGTGCACGAGATCCACGGCGCGATTGATAAGCACGATCTTACGCTATATACGATTACCGATAACGACGAGGAGATAGTGGAGGCGATTCGAAAGGCGCCCATTCACGATGGGCTGCTCCGCCGAAAGGTCGAGTAGACACCACCCTTTTGTCCCCCACACCTTGTGTGAAATGCCCTGCGCTTGTGCGCAGGGATAGGGTCTCCCTCGACGCAGGCTTTAATGCCCTGTGGGGTCAAGGTGTGGGAGTTTACCCTACGAGATCGCGAAGAAGAGAAACAGCGCGACAAAGAGAGTCGCCAGAACCGCGTTTATCGCGACTCCGAAGAGGGAGCCTATGAGCGCGCCCGAGGCGGCTCTTAGAGCGAGTCCCTCCCCTCGGCGCCTAAGGAGCTCACCTAGAAACACGCCGACGAAAAGACCGACGAAAATCCCGAAAGGAGGCAGGATGAAGAGTCCCACAAAACCTCCGAGCACTCCGTACAAGAGACTTTTCCACGCCGCGCCGCCAAGCTTCGCTCCGAGGAGTCCGGCGCTCCAATCCACAATAATCGACAGCGCGAAAATTCCGCCAAGAAGGGCGAAGTTCCCTGCGGTGACGTGAGCAAAGCCGTCAATGAGCGCGAACAGGGCGACCACCGCGAGAAGGAACCAAAATCCCGGGAGCATCGGCACGAATACCATGGCGAAGCCGGGTATGAGCAGTAGCCCAAACAGCAAGACTAGAGTACTATGCGTCATTCCACAAGAATACCAGGGAGTCTCAATTCAAGATAGAGAGAGGGCACTCTCCTTCGCTATGGTGCTCCCGTCTCCGAAAGACCTTTGAGGATGGCACGCGTGAGCGGTCCTACGTCGCCATACCCGGGAGCTCCCGCTTTTGCGATGCCGTACTTCTCCTGAAATGCCTCTACCGCCTTTCGCGTGAGTGGCCCGAAGTATCCACTTGATTCGACGTTAAGATAGAGTTGCAAAGCCCTTACGTCCTCGCCGCGTGATCCGACCGAAAGAGTGCGCGTGACAATCGGAGCAACCGAAGAGTTCAAAGCGGCCTCTCTGGTCGGGGAAACCGGAACTCCATTCGCGTCCGAAGGTACGGTTGCACTTTCCACCATCCCTTCTGAAAGTTCGGAGAGCTTCTTCCTTGTCATGGGTCCCACATCACCGTATCCGGGAGCTCCTGCTTTCGCAATACCGTACTTCTCCTGAAATGCCTCTACTGCCCTTCTCGTCTGCGGCCCGAAGTATCCACTTGATTCGACTCCAAGGAATGCTTGCAGCGCTTTTACATCATCTCCTCTCGATCCAGGTGAAAGTCTTCGCGTAATAACTGGAACTGGACTTCCAGTCGCGGCTGAAGTGGATTCGACGCTAGGAGCCGGGGAACTCTCTCTAACGCTCCCAAATATCTCGGCGAGTCTTGCTCTAGTAGCCGGACCAAGCTTCCCCGCCCCGGGTGCGACTCCACTTTTTACTATTCCATGCTTAACCTGGAAGGCCTTGAGAGTCTTCTCCGTCAACGGACCAAAGAGTCCCGTCTCCTCAACGCCGAGGAGTGCTTGCAGCCTCCTTACGTCGTCACCACGGGCACCCCGTGACAAATCACGGATGAACACCGGTGATGGCATCTGGCCTGCTACGGATAGTGTCTCGCTTGGACGAGAGCTCTCGCTAGATACCGCGGCTGTTTTCGTAGTCGCGAGCGCAAGTTTCTTTGTTTTTTCTTCCGCCGAAAGTTTGGCATCAAGTTCTTTAATCTTTGCCGCGGCTCCCGGTTCGTCAAGATACACGATCGTGCCGTCCGGGTAGATACGTTGTGCTCGCGCTGGCGGACTTGATGAGGATCCCCCACCTCCGCCTCCGCCCGGCGCTCCGCCACCTCCGCCCGCGGCTGGTGACGTGGCACTGACCGCACTTGATGCGGCCGATTCCTGTGAGCCACCGTCAGCGTAGGCGGCAACCTTATAGTAGTACGTAGTGCCACCGGAAACGCTGGAGTCGGCGTAGCTTGCGGTGCTTCCTCCCACCACAGTGGCGTACAGGGCGAAGCTTCCGGTTGAATTCGTATCGCGGTAGAGATAGTATCCTTCCGCTCCGCCGGAGGTGCTCCACGCAACCGTGATTGCTCCTCCGACGCTTGTTGCCGCCGTGGCACTTACCCCTCCGGGAGTGCTAGGAGGTTCAGCGCCGGTTGGAGATGAGAGAGCGTAGGCGGAGAAGTGTGTTCCGACGGCGGTAAACTTCACGGAGGTGACGTTAGACAGGTCCGCTGAAGGCGAAGTAACGGTGTTGCCATCGGCATCAAGATAGGTGGCCACCGTTGAGAGTGCTTCCCATTCCTTCTTATCCTCGCTATATGAAACCATTTTAAGGTTGGCAACTTCAGTGGTGGTATCCACATTAGAGGAGGAGAGTTCCGTTTTAGTGTAGGTAAGGTCAATTGATGCGGTCTTTCCAGACTGCAGGTTCTTCACCTGCGAGCCGCCGGAATAGGCATTGATATCCTTTGCCTTGTCCGCAACAATGTTGACGCTCGCCGTCTCTGGTATGTTGCTGGTCTCCTTCGCGGTGAGATACGAGCTATTACCGGAGGCGCCTAAGGCGTTTGAGTCAAGGTTAATGCCTACTCCAACAGTTCCGTCGGTGAATGAGCCAGCCGCTGTATCCGTAAAGGTGTTTGAT
>MHRI01000016.1 GCA_001820935.1 Candidatus Taylorbacteria bacterium RIFCSPHIGHO2_01_FULL_51_15
CTTGCTTGGACATCAGTTAATGTCACTGAAGTTACTATTTCGCCAAACATCGGTACCGTGGACGATGATGGATCGGTAGTAGTTGCGCCCACCCAGACGACAACCTATACCGGCGTTTTTTCAGGTCCCGGAGGGAGCATTGAATGCGATGCGACGATTGCCGTGGTTGCAACTTCCCCCACACCTCAAACGCCGCCGGATCTTCCCGGACTTTCTTGCACGCTCACGGTGGTACCGAATGCAATTCTTGTTGGCGAATCGGCAGTTGTCACCTGGACTTCAACCAATGCAACTACCGGAACCATTGATAATGGTATTGGATCGGTTGCGTTAAGCGGCACGGCGACCGTAACTCCGCCGGGATCGCGAACCTACATCGGGACCTTTACGGGCCCCAGCGGTACGGTTACGTGTGCGGCTTCTCTTTCCGTTTCTACGCCAGGCACGCCTGGTAGTCCCAGTGGCGGGGATGGCGGCGGTGGAGGTGGAGGAGGGGGTGGTGGCGGTGGCGGTGGCGGCGGTGGCGGACCATCAGCCCCGAATGTTTTTTTACTCACGCATCCAGGAACGGCTCCTCTTGCCTTCGTCTACTTAAGCCAGATTCCTTATACCGGCTTTGCGGACGGGCTTCTGGGACCCGCAGTTGTTTGGGGCGGTCTCATTCTTTGGAGCGGGGCTCTTTCATATTTACTCGTACGTCGTCGCAGAAAAGAAGATGAGGAAACTAGTCCGTCAATTTGGACCAAATTTAGACGAGCACCGGCTTCTCTTGCAGAGCGTACTCCAAACATGTCAAGAGAAGCGCTCGAGCAAGAAATAGAAGAGGAAGCACATCGACAAAAAGCGTTGCTTTCTCCGGCATCTCGCACCTTTATTATTGCGCAAAGCGACAACAATCTGTTACGGGCAAAAAATATATTGCACGACGTTATTGCACGAGCAGAAGCAACATTTCCTCGCGAAGATGGCTGGCTTTTGCTGCCTGTTGAACGGCTTACCTCTCATGCCGGGACTCAAACTGAAGCGCCGGTTGAGGTAGCGCGGATAATGTCTCAACATGAAGAAGCCCCAGCCCCCCACAAAGAAATAATTCGCGAACCGGTGTCTTTTACGGTTGGAAGCACCGCTCCAGTACTTGCTCGTTGGCTAATCGCGGGCGACAGCGAGAAAGCATTTGGCGCGCTTAGAATTTTTGAAGCCGAGCCATCAAAGCTCATAGCTATTTTTGGCGATGTGGTGGCGATACTTGATGAAATCTATCGCGAACGGCGACTTCTCGAAATGCAGCGAAGAATGACCAAAAGAGATGACGGACTATACCTTGAGCTCGGGCATTGGGCCACGGAAGATATCGCACAGCTTATTGAGCTTCTTGCAGCTGGTGTTGACCAGGCGCACGTATCGACAAAAATCGGTCTTACAACGGCATTACTGCGCGCCGTTTCATTTGCGGAGTCCCGCAATACAAAAAAACAGCAGACGATATCTGCCGCCCCTTTGTCTTTTCCGAATCTTCCAAGATAATTATTAGCGACGTAGAGCCTGCCTGCGCAGGCAGGCGAGCGAAATGGGAAAGTAGTAAATCAAAATACTACTGCCTCATCTCCCAAAATAATACTGCCCCATCTCCAATCACAAAACCCTACCATATATGGTAGGGTTTTGTTGTCTACACTTATTTCGACGAAGTCGAATCAAAGGTTACTATTCCCCAGCTCTGCTCGCGAAAATGAACGAGCGACCTGTGGTTGGTTTGTCGAATCCAAGCCCGGGTTCCGACCTGCCTGCGCCGAGGCTTCGGCAGGCAGGCAGGCAATACCTCAGGGCTTGCCCCGAGGTACCTTTATTTTCTCGTTCGTATTTCTGTCAGTAATTTTTCAGAAAATGCTTCTGGTGTTGCCGTAACTCCTTTGGTGCCATCGCGAGACTCAACCGTGACTTTTTTCTCGGCGACCTCTTTATCACCAACGACCAAAAGATAAGGAATTTTCTGCGTTTTTCCATCGCGAATCTTTTTGCCAAGTGTTTCGGGGGAGGTATCGATATCGATACGAACCCCGGCCGTCTTGAGAAGTTCCACTATTTTTTCTCCAAACGGAATGTGCCCTTCGCCAATGGGAAGTACCCGCACTTGCATTGGAGAAAGCCACAAGGGAAGTGCGCCGCCGGTGTGTTCAAGAAGCATGCCGATGAAGCGCTCAAAAGATCCGAATAGCGCTCGATGTATTACCCACGGGCTTTGGCGCGTTCCTTTTTCATCGATGTAAGAAAGCTCGAAGCGTTCCGGAAGCATCACAAGATCAAGCTGGGCCGTACCCATTTGCCAATCACGATTCTGCGAATCGCGAATATGTACTTCGATTTTGGGTCCGTAAAAAGCTCCTTCACCCGGCGCATCTTTATAGGCAATGCCGCATTTTTTTAGGGCACCGGAGAGCGCCGCTTCTGCAAGGTCCCATTGCGGTTTCTCGCCGAGCGCTTTGTCCGGTCGGGTAGCTAAAATATAGGTTGGTGCAAAACCGAGTAGTTTGTAGAAATCATTAATTATCGTAATAACCCGAACAAGCTCCTCCTCGGCATTATTGGGACGAACAAACACATGCGCGTCGTCCATGGTAATTTGGCGTACACGGAACATGCCTCCCAAGGTGCCAGAGAGTTCATTGCGGTGCAAGCGGCCAAATTCCGATAAGCGTACTGGCAGTTCGCGATAACTGCGAATATGCGAATTGTATATGTAGGTACTCTCGGGACAATTCATCGGTTTAAGAACAAGCGTTTCATTTTCATCGCGCGGGTTTTCAAACCAAAACATATTATCGCGATAAAAATCCCAATGGCCCGATTTTTCGAAAATATCTTTTTTGACGAGGATCGGCGTATTTATTTCTTCATAGCCTTCGCGGTCATTTATTTCCCGCGCATATTTTTCAAGCTCGCGGAAAATCACCATTCCCTTGTGGTGCCAAAAGGGGGCGCCGGGGGCCACGTCATGGAATGAAAAAAGATCGAGCTCTCGCCCGATATCGCGATGGTCACGCCGCGGTTCGTCTGCCATGCCCCTAGCATATCATGATTTCCCACAAAATATGGCCTCACAACAGGATATTTTGACTATTGATTTATTTTTTATTTTATGTTGGAATGTAAGCCGAAACGCAAAAAAGGAGTGGTGGCATGCGTTTTTTGAAGAACTTCTTGCTTATGGTGCTTGCCGTGATACTCGGGCTTTCGCTCCTCCTGAACGCCTATTATTTCGGAAGATATGGAGTGCCCGAGTGGCCCTCGCTACTTCCGCAATACGAGCGCTCTAGCGGATACCAGGTGTGATTTTAGGGGGCTGTCATACGACAGCCCCTTTGTGTTTTAAAGATTTTTTACGGCTTCGGCAATGAAAGATACTTCACCGTTTCTTCCCGAAACGCGGCCTTTGATGGCGATACATTGCTCAGGCACAAGAAATGTCTTGAAATCATTGTAGACGCGCGGAAAGAAGATGACCTCAAGAGGTCCCGTAAAATCAGCAATACGGACAAAGGCCATGCGGTCACCGCTTTTTGTCATGATTTGTTTTGCCTCTTCAACAATGCCGGCAATCACAGTTGGCATACCTTGGCGTACCTCTGCCTTCATTTTTGCAATTGAGATTCCTTGTTTTTGGAGTTTTTCTCGATGCAGATCAAGCGGGTGGCCGGAAATGTAGAGGCCGAGAAGCTCTTTTTCCCACGATAGGCGCTCATGTTTAGATATTGGGGCGGAGGCGGTGAGTTCAATATGCCGTCGCGTAGTTGGCAAACCGGCAAACAGAGAATCCTGACTGCCTGCGCCACCCGCATCGCGATTATAGGTGAGCAGTGCGTCAATGTTTGCAAGCATGCCGCCGCGCTCGTGAGGAAGGGCTATGGTGTCGAGAGCGCCGCATTTAATAAGAGCTTCCAGGGACTTTTTATTAAGATTTTTATCTTGAACACGCTCGAGAAAATCTTCAAGTGAAGTAAAACGGCCGTTTTTTTCTCGCTCCGCAATGAGGTGATCGCCGACGCTTTCGCCAAAATTTTTGATTGAGCGAAGCCCGAAACGAATTTTCCAGGATTCGGTTTGGCTCGGAATAAGAGTGAAATCGCCGAAGCTTTCGTTAATATCCGGCGGTAACACGGGGATGCCCATCCGCTTGCATTCCTGAACGCTTTCAGAGATTTTTTCGACATCTCCGGCGTCAGCCGTGAGAAGAGCGGTCATGTAGGCCACCGGGAAATTGGCTTTCATGTACGCGGTTTGATAAGCGACTTTTCCGTAGCTTGCCGCGTGAGCCTTGTTAAACCCGTACGCAGCAAATGGTTCGATAAGCTTCCAGAATTTCTCGGCAATCGCGGGGGTACTCCCATTTTTGATAAAACCTTGTTTGAGCTTTTCTTTTTGTGCTTCCATCTCCGCAGGAATTTTTTTCCCCATGGCTTTTCGGAGTGCGTCAGCCTCTTTCCAGCTGTAGCCAGCCAAGTGAATAGCGATAAGGAGCACGTCATCTTGATAGGTCACCACGCCGTAGGATTGATCGAGAATTTCCTTGAGGCGCGGATCGAGATAGTGGACGAGTTTTGGATTGTGTTTGCGCTCAATATAAGAAGGAATGGATTCCATGGGTCCGGGACGGTAGAGCGCAACCATAGCGTTAATGTCGTGGATAGTGGTTGGCCTCAAGTCTTTAAGGAAACGGGTCATGCCCGAGCCATTTAGCTGAAAGAGCCCCATAGTTTCGCCGCGGGCGAGCATCTCAAATGTTTTTAGGTCATCAAGCGGTACATTTTCAATGTCGATGCTTGCGTTATAAAATTTTTTCGCCAAGTGCACCGCATCGGCCAGAATAGCCAAGTTTTTAATGCCGAGAAAATCGAATTTAAGGAGGCCAGCGTCCTCAACGGCGTGCATGTCATACTGGGTTATGAGTTTGCCACCTTTCGGATCAAACTGAAGCGGCACGTATTCCGTGAGTGGTTTTGGCGCAATCACGACGCCTGCGGCATGAACGGAGATGTGGCGAGCATTTCCCTCGACTTTTTTCGCAAGATTAATTACTTCGCGAGAAACGGCATCCTCGTCATAGAGTTTTTTAAGTTCCGGCGTAATTTTCATGGCGCGGTCAAGAGACATCGGAAATCCCTGGCTGCCGATGGGAATGAGTTTTGCGATGGAGTCGCCGACTCGGTAGGGGTGGCTAAGCGCGCGCGCTACGTCGCGCACCGCAGCGCGTGCCATCATGGTGCCAAACGTGCCGATTTGGGCGACCCTGTCCTCTCCGTATTTTTGCTTGGCATAGTCAATCATTTCATCGCGGCGGTTGTCGGCAAAGTCCATATCGATGTCCGGCGCGGAAGGGCGTTCAGGATTTAAAAAACGTTCAAACGGTAGTTTGTATTCAAGCGGATTCACGTTCGTAATGCGGGAAAGATACGTCACCATAGAGCCGGCGACGGACCCGCGAATGGTCGTCAAGATTTCATGCTCGTGAGCATAGCGCAATAGGTCGGCGACCACGAGAAAGTAGGGGGCATAGCCTTTATTTTTTATTATATTGAGTTCATATTCAAGACGGGCAATAGTTTCCGGTGTTTTTTCAATTTGGCGACGCTCAAAACCTCCGTAGGCAAGATTCCGGAGTTCAGTATCGGCGTCGCCGGAGATAAGATTGAGCTCCGGAAATACCCAGGCGCCGAGGTTGAGTTTAAGCGCGGTCAGGTCTGCAATTTTTTTAGTATTTTCAATTGCCTCGGGAGTATCGGAGAAAAACTCTCGTGCGGTTTCTTGATCAATAAAAGAAAAATCCGTTTCTCCTTCATCGAGTGAGTCATGGCTTCCTTGGATGCGCTTTAAAACAATCTGCGCCTGGCGGTCTTCCGGAGCGAGGTAATAAATATCGTGGGCCGCAACGAGCGGCACTCCCGTGTCATGAGAAAGTTTAATTATTTGCGCTTTAAGCTCTCGATGGCCGGGGATTTCCGGGTGATGCGTAATTTCAAGGTAGGCATGGTCTTTGCCGAAAACTTTTGCGTACCACATGGCGTGCGAAGTGGCGGCGGTCGCATTTCGTCCCCGAAGGGAAAAGGTGGTCTCTGATTGCAATGCAGGGAGGAGAGCGATTAATCCATCGTGGTGCATTGCCAAGAGCTCGCGATCAACGCGCGGCTTGCCGTGAAATCCTTCCAAGTGCGACTTAGTGACAAGTGCAATCAGATTTCGATACCCGGTTTCGTTTTTTGCAAGAAGTACCAGGCGAGGGAGAGGATCGTCAATTCGCGATTCTCGTTCATGGCGTCCCTGCGGCGCAAGGTAAAAATCGACGCCGATGATCGGCTTAATGCCGACCTCCATGCATTCTTTGTAAAATTCAATGGCGCCATACAAATTTCCTTCATCAGTAAGCGCGAGCGCAGGCATTTCACATCGAATGGCGGCGCGCACCAGCTCGTCAATTTTTGGAAGGGCGGAGAGGAGACTATAGTGGGAATGAGTATGCAAATGAATGAAATCTCCAACCATGGGCCTATTGTAATACGGCTTTGGGTCCTTCTCTAATATTGCAAAATTGCCACCTGTTTTCTCCCAGATAGAGCTTGTCCGTCATACTACCGTTATACTGGGAGTGTGTCGCCAGAGATTAAATACCTTGTAGGAATTGATGAAGCGGGGCGGGGGCCCCTTGCCGGCTCAGTTTCAGTTGGCGCGGTTCGTATCCCTGTGCAGTTTGATTGGGAGCCGTGGCGAGGAGTGCGCGATTCAAAAAAATTAACACCACTTGCCCGAGATGAATGGTTTAAAAAAATTCACCGCGCACACCGGGACGGGATTCTTCGTTTTGCCGTTGCTTTTGCAAGTTCAAATTATATTGATCGGCGCGGTATTGTGCCAGCAATCCACTTCGCACTTGGGCGGGCACTTGATCGCCTCAATGCAGATCCCCTCGAAACGCTCGTACTTCTTGACGGGTCGCTTTGGGCCCCGGAACCGTTTTGTTTTCAGAAAACGATCATACACGGGGACGACCGTGAACCGGTTATTTCGATGGCCTCTATTGCCGCAAAAGTTTTGCGAGACAGAAAAATGATTGCGCTCGCGCGCCGGTATCCCGCATATGGTTTTGAGTCCCATAAAGGATATGCAACCCGTGAACATTTTAAGCGCATTGCAACTTACGGCATTTGCAGTCTGCACCGGAAAAGCTTTTTAACCCGTTTGATTTAAGCCTCTTTTAATGGTATTATTAATTACGGATACTTATGTAGGGAGAGCTCGCTTGAGCCAAAAACCACCTAGTAAGAATAGTAAAAAAATCCTCTACAACGCTATCACTGGACAGGGGGTGCGAAACAAAGAGCAAAGATTCGAGGATTCTTTGTGTTGTGCGTGTGGAAAACTTGCGGGAGGCGTTGGAAAGTTCGTGCTTTGTATGGGACTTAGGGGCAATGACGGCCGCCATCTTGCGGCGCCGGTAAAGTACAGGGAATGCTTGAAGCCAGGGTTTGTGCCCCGCTTCACCCCCGTTGCGTTTGTCAACGGAAAATTCATCGCTCTTTCTAAGACCCAACCCCAAACGTAAGAAATTAAGAGCCGGCGCTTCGCCGGCTCTTCTCGTATCCTGTCTTGCCATTTTTGAACTTTTTGCGTATAGTAGGTTCAATGGTCGTTCGAATGCGTCATACTCGCGCCCACACGGGCAATCGCCGATCGCATCACGCGCTCACGGAGCCGCGTCTTTCGAAATGCGAAAACTGCGGAGCGACGCATATACGGCATCGTATGTGTCCTGCCTGCGGTAAATATCGTGGCATGATTATTATGGACATTGCCGCTCGACAGGCCAAAAAGGAAAAGAAAAAGAGTCTTGCACAGAAGGAACGTACCGGGGTGAAAGCCTAATAGCGCCTGGACGTCTTCCACTCATAGTTTATAGTGCGAGCTTAATCAGTTCGTTGTCAGCCACATGGCGAATCGCCATTTATCTAGAAGCATAGTTCTTCAAACGCTCTACGAATGGGATTTCGGCGGGCGTAATGACGCTAAACTCCCCGAGATTCTTGATCGGTGCATCAAGGAGTTTGCTCCCGGTATGGGAGATTTTTCATTTATACAGGGACTCTTGACGAGCGTGCTCGAAAAACGCAACGACCTCGATCAGATCATTGAAAAAGCGGCGCCGGAGTGGCCGCTCGATAAAATTTCCATAGTTGATCGTAATATTTTACGCATTGGACTTTTTGAATTATTGTTTGCCGATCGAAGCGAAGTTCCTGCAAAAGTGGCCATTAATGAAGCAATTGAGCTTGCGAAAACATTTGGCGGGGAAAACAGCGGCCGTTTTGTGAACGGTGTTTTGGGCGCGGTATACAAGGAAATCGGCGAGCCGGGCAAACACGAAACCTCGAAACGGCAAAAGCCAAAAGAAGTGCCGTACGAAAAAATGCCTCAGGAGCGGCTTGCCGGTTCGGTGGTCTATGCCCGTCACGAGGGTGATATGTATCTTGCTTTAGTGCACGATATTTTCGGTCACTGGACTCTTTCTAAGGGACATCTTGAAGAAGGGGAAGAGGAAAAGACTGGGGTAACTCGCGTTATCAAAGATGAGATCAACCTTGCGATTACTCCGGAAGCAAAACTCGGCGAAAATGAATATGTGGCGACTCAACCGGAAAAAGGGAAGATTCGAAAGAGGGTCGTCTACTTTCTGGCCGAAACGCGCTTTGAGGACATCACCTTAAAAAAGACCGGAGGGCTTGACGATGCGCGCTGGTTCAAACTCCAAGACATCCTTGACCTAAATTTTTATGATGATATTCTGCCCATCGTCACTAAAGCCATCAATCTTTTGCTGGCAAAGGGTAAGGAGCCCGCGGAAACCAAGCCTTTGCTAGAGAAAGCAAAGCCAAAGCGGGCACGGAAGAAAAAGGAAGGCGCGCAGTGACGATTATAGAATGGTAAAGAAAAATTTCTCTGAATTTGAGCGCAATATAGGCGTAACTTTTAAAAACAAAGATCTGCTTGAGCAGGCGTTTGTGCATCGTTCCTATTTAAATGAACATAAGAACTTCAAATTGCCGCACAATGAACGGCTTGAATTTTTGGGAGATGCGGTGCTCGAGCTTATTGTTACGGACTTTCTTTTCTATAAATATCCGACCAAAACGGAGGGCGATCTGACCTCGTATCGTGCCGCTCTCGTCAATACCAATACGATTTCGGAAGCGGGAGATGAAATTGGCGTAGACGAGTATCTCCTACTCTCAAAAGGTGAGGCAAAAGATACGGGTCGCGCCCGTTCCTATATTGTGGCGAACGTCTTCGAGGCGCTCATCGGCGCAATTTATCTTGATCAGGGGTATGAGCCGGCGCGCGATTTTGTGGCGCGGACGCTTTTTGCCCGCACGGATGAGATTGTCGAAAAGCGTCTCTGGCAGGACCCAAAAAGTCGCTTTCAGGAAAAAGCACAGGATGTTGTCGGCATCACGCCAGCATATAAACTTCTTGAAGAGCGTGGTCCGGATCATGACAAATATTTCAAAATCGGCGTCTACCTCGGCAAGGAGCTTATCGCTGAAGGAAAAGGCAAGTCAAAACAAGAAGCCGAGCAAGACGCCGCCGCAAATGGGCTTAGGACGAAGAGTTGGTAACTGTTGACAAAAAGTAGTGTTGTGTTAAGATTAACTTCGTTACCAAAGGAGGTTTGAGTGAAAAAACTCATCTGGAGTAGGTTAGATGTCTTGGAACGTCAGTTAACTGAAGAAGCACTAAGACGTCACAAACTTCGAAGAGAATCTCTGCGGGAGTTTACACCCTATTCGGGGCCTGCAGATCCATGGTGGAAATGGGAGAGAGACCCTCATGGTAGATTTATCTCGCGCTTCGAGATTACTGGTGATAATTACTTCATCGCCGTCTACTACAATCGAAGATGGTCTGACAGTATAATTACCTGGCGTGCTGATTCTGTAGAGACTGCCGACTAACTCAATAGCGCACTGATCTTTAGAGACTACCAGCTAACCTTTTCGTAATTTTGTTTTTCGTCTGGAAACTCAAAATAGATACCGCTGGAGATATATCCCAGCGCAACCGTCTTACCATAGGCGGTTTTCTTTTTGCTATACTATAACGCAATGCATCTCAAACGCTTGGAGCTTTCGGGTTTTAAATCATTTGCCAAAAAGACGACTCTTTCGTTTGGGAGTCCCATAACAGCCATTGTAGGCCCTAATGGCTCGGGCAAATCGAATGTTGCCGAGTCGTTCCGGTTCGTGCTTGGCGAACAATCCATCAAATCCATGCGCGGCAAACGTGGCGAGGACCTTATTTTCAATGGCTCAAAAACAGCACCACGAGCCAATCGCGCAAGCGTGAAGATAGTATTTGATAATAGCTCACGATTTTTAAATATAGATTTTGACGAAGTTTTAATTGAAAGGGCTGTGCATCGGGATGGCGTCAACGAATATTCCATCAACGGCAGCCGGGTTCGCCTGCGAGACGTGATGGAGTTTTTGGCTTCAGCAAACATTGGGGCAACCGGCCACCATATCATTTCTCAAGGCGAAACGGACCGAATCTTGAATGCGAATTCAAAAGAACGTCGGGAAATGATCGAGGATGCGCTTGGTCTCAAAATCTATCACTATAAAAAAGAAGAAAGCGAGCGGCGCCTCGAAAAAACAAATGAAAACATTGCCCATGTAGAATCGCTCCGGAAAGAAATCGCCCCACATCTTTCATTCCTCAAAAAGCAGGCTGAAAAAGTGGAAAAAGCAGCTCTAATGCGGGATGAACTCGTCCTGCTCTATAAAGAATATTTGAAACGCGAGCACGAATATCTTTCGTTCCATAAAGATCGCATTGTTCGAGAAAAAAAAGTTCCAATGGAGGCGCTCCACGCACTCACGCGGGAACTTACTAAAGCTAAAGAAATTGTGGAGCATGCT
>MHRI01000017.1:0-16447 GCA_001820935.1 Candidatus Taylorbacteria bacterium RIFCSPHIGHO2_01_FULL_51_15
ATAAGGAAGAAAAATGTCATTTGCGTCATCGCCCGCAAGGAAGGACTGATGTGCCTTTTGGCGGCATTTTCGCATGTCGCTGTCCACAAAGGCCGAATCCCATTGCCATGTCGACCGTAGCACTTATGGGCAGAATAAATAATGTGCTGAAGGTCAAGGGATTGGATATTTTGGATAAAACGCCGATTATTGATATAAAACCCTACTGGCCGCAGTACGACAAAGTTGATACTGCTAAAGTTCCTTCTTGGGTGAACAATCTTATATTTTAAGGAGAGTAAATCTTAAGAACGACACTGCAGGGCTACAGCCCGTTGGGCTCACCCGAGTAGGGCTTTAAACCCTGTGGGTCGCACCGAGACCCTGCGCACAAGCGCAGGGTATTTCACAAGGTGTGGGGGTAAAATAGAGGCATGACAAAAAAAGACGTGGCGGGTGGTGTCGTGCATCAATTGCCGTCAGATTTACGGAAGGCTCTTGCTAGAGCTCCCGCAGCGCGAGCCGTGTGGGAAGATATTACGCCGCTGGCGCGCAGTGAGTGGATCTGCTGGGTTATCTCCGGCAAAAAAGCACAAACGAGAAGCATCCGCATTGAAAAGGCGCTCTCGAAACTTAAGAGCGGAATGCGCCGGCCGTGTTGTTGGGCTGGCTGCCCTCATCGGTGACGAACGAAGGAGTAGCCATAGGCCGAAGGGTCTACACCCCTCCTTGCCCACTCCCACCACCCCGTCTCCCCAGTACCACGAAGACGGTTACGGGGCGCGGCGGAGACGGGACACCCCTCCTCGAGCAGGAGGGGATGAGAGACACGCCAGTAATGAATCTACCGGCGATTGCGCCAAAAACGAAACGTAGTAAGATAGCGCTATTAAGAGCTAACAACAACCTATGACTAACGAACATGAGCCGGTAGCACCGGGGACGGAAGCGCCGAAAAAAGAGGACGTGGCTTCGCCTAGTACCACTACTCTCCTATCAACACCTGTGGAGAGCACTGCCGCTCCGGCGAGCGAGACGATCTCTCCCCCTCCCCCTCTGCCTCCCACCCCTCCCGCGCCCGCGGAGAGCGCGAAGGTGGAACACAAAAGTGGAACGATCGCACTCGGGATTCTCTCGTACCTTGGAATACTCCTCGTGATACCGTTTCTCGTGTCCAGAAACGATCCTTTCGTGAGATTTCATCTTAAGCAAGGCATGGTCCTCCTCGTTATCGAAGTAATTCTCTGGATACTGTCAGGGATGTTTTACGGACTTATCTCTCTCATCAACCTCCTTGAGCTAGGGGTCATTATCCTCGCCATCATTGGCATAGTGAACGTCTTACAGCGCAAGGAGAAGGAGCTTCCACTTGTTGGTTCGTTTTCGAAACAGCTTGACCCGCTTTTTAACGCGGTATAACATCAGCAGTTAAGAAAGCACATTGTGCGAATACTATTATAAGCTAAGCATCGATTAGGACTATGGAGCCAGAAAACACGCAGGAGCAGCAGCAACAAGTGGGCGGGAAATCGAAAACGGGGGTGTACATCGTGGTCGGTATCGTAGTGTTACTCGTTATCGGTTGGCTCGTGAAGGGGGTCATGTTCCGCTCGGTAACGGGCGTGGATGTTGATAGAAATCTAGGAGGAGCGACGACCTACTCGAATGAGGAAGGGAGCGTAACCGTTGGCGGAAATAAGCTTCCGGACAATTGGCCAAGCGACGCGCCGGCGTACAAAAACGCGACGATACAGTATTCGGGCACTTCAAATCCTCAAACAGGAGAGGCGGGAGCAGCGGTCGTGTTTACGACGACCGATAGTGTTGAGACTGTCGTTCGCTTTTACGAGAAAGAACTCGCGGCGAACGGATGGACGGTGGAACAAACGGCAGCGATAGGAGGAAGTACCGTCATCGCGGCGAAAAAAGATACAAGGAGCCTTGGTCTCTATGTTGTGGATTCAGGAAATGGAGAGGTGAGCGTCACGCTTGGCATCTCGATGCCATAACGGAGGGGATATAAACCTGATATAAGATATAAGGATATAAAGAGAGCGCGGGAACACAAGGATTCTCTCCTCACTCACAACCCCACGTCAGCGTCAGCTGACGTGGGGTTTGTGATAGGTGGCGAGAAGGAAACGGCGAAGCCGCTTCAGAGAACTCACTTTAGCGGATTCTCCCCGCGAATCACCCGAATAAGAATCATGGCGATGGCGACAACGAGAAGGATGTGGATGAACCACCCCATCGTATACCCGGTAACCAGACCGAGGAGCCAGAGCACAATAAGTATAATTGCTATAGTAGTGAGCATATGCGTAGCTGATGTTAATCAGTAATCTGCGTGTTGATGAGTTCTAGTATCGCGACAAAGCTCTGCCGCTCTAGGCGTAATATTCCTCCATTTCTCCGACACGATCAGCCTCCATCGCCATCCGATCCGAACCGCCGCCTTCTTTCCTCTCTTCACCTTCCTTTTCGCCTTCCCCTGCCATCGCCTCTCTCCGGTCCCTAGTTTTGTAGGTTTTCATATGTGTCTGTTTTCAATTTAGTGACTAATGCTCGATCACGAAACCGGAGTCGCGTCCATATCGTAAAATGCCATTTCCTGTTCCATGCAGGCTTGGCACTCGGTGAAGCGCACGGGTATCTCTAAGTCTTGATCCATTCTCAGATAATCCGGCCTCTCAAAGTGCCACGAATTTCTATAAAAGAACGTATAGCACTTACGACACATCGTGAGGGTACGAACACGCCTTCCCCGCGGCACTTTATTCGCCGCACCAATTGCCCAATCCTTCGCTAACGTCTGAAATTTCTTAAACATACGCATTGAACTAACTTATAAAAGCTAACTAATAAATCACTAATATAGTCCCTCGGGGCAAGCCCCGAGGTAAGATCGGAACTCGCTTCGCTTGTTCTTTTCGCGCGGCAAGCCGCGCAATGTTGGACTATATTAGCTCCTCGGCTCAGAAATGAAAACGCAAAGCCGTTTCCACTTCTCTCGCTCTACGTCGCTAATAAACCTTAACCTATATTTAATATAATATTGCTAAAAGACGATAAGTCAATATAAAAAGTAAGCAAGAAAGTGGATACATTGTGCACAATCTGTGTACAACTTTAATATGTATTTAACCTAGCGAGGAGGCGCCGGAATGCAGGCTCCTTAGCTTGCAAATCTCCAGATAGATAATGAAGCGAATGATGTTAGACAGTCTTACTAGCGAGAGGAAGTGTGACAGTAAAGCTACTTCCCTCCCCGAGAATGCTCGATACCGCAATCGAGCCATCATGCGCTTCAGCGATCCATTTGACGATCGCAAGTCCAAGGCCGGTTCCCTCATGATGCCTGGAGCGTGCCGCTTCCCCTCGATAAAAACGTTCAAAAATGTGCGGCAAGTCTCTCTTTGCTATCCCGATCCCCGTGTCGCGTATCGTAATCGAGACGCCATTTAGGTCTTTCCGGCCCGTGACAATAACCGACCCTTCATCCCGATTGTAGGTAATGGCGTTTTTAATGATGTTTGTGAATAATTTCTCAAGATAGGACCGATCTCCCGCCACAAAGACGCGGGGCAAGCGCATCATACGCAAGGAAATATGCTTCTCTCCCGTAAACGTCTGGCATCGCCGAACTACCCGTTTTATTAGATCGGGGAGATCCACGTTAGTCCGGATAATTCTTCTTTGAAAGGCCTTCTCTTTAGTGGTGAGGAGCGTAAGATCGGAAAGGAGATCGGCAAGATGCGTCACCTCGCCGCCTATGGCTTCGAGGGCGCTGTACGCGGGATGTGCCTTGGAAGGCGATCTCGCACGCAGCGCGAGATCCGCGTTCGCTTTGATGATCGCAAGCGGCGTCCGGAGCTCATGCGTCGCGTCCGCGATAAATTCCGCTTTCAATTTTTCCTCTTTCAAGAGTTTCTTCTGCTCAATCATTTTCTCCCTCTGCCTACGTTCAGTTACATCGCGTATGTTAAGAACGATACCTTTGACACTCGGATCCTGAAGAAGGTTCACCCCTGTCGATTCTAGTACCCCCATTGAACTCTCCTTGCGTTGGTAACGAAATTCAGCGGTATGCGTAATATTGGGTTTTTGCAAAATCCTTTCGAGATAATTTCCTACTAATGCAAAATCGTTCTGGTGCATAAGATTCCTGATGTCTTGGCCGATGATATCTTTCATTTTGTGACCAAAAATCTTTGCGGTTGCTGGACTGGCGTAGAAAATCTCCCCACCCCCATCGATCAGGATAATTATTTCATAACTATTCTCAACGAGAGCGCGGAACCGTGCTTCTTGAGCTTCGGATAGCGCGCGTGATTCCTGCTCGCTTGAAATCAATCGGCGAATGGTAATAGCGGCCGCCATGCTGTTGCCGATAAGTGTGCACAGAATCTTTTCCTCCTTCGAAAAATTGTGTGATTGCTTAAAGCAGAGGATAATATTTCCATACATCTTCTCACGGTATGAAATAGGAATAATCACGAAACTCTTCATGTACCTGTTCACGTAGTATTCACCCGGCCGCTTTTCCACCTTGCTGACAAAATCAGGTTTTGAGCTCTTCTGTACTTGATAATTCCTACCTTTCTCCCTTGGTGTTCTCGGAGTGTACGGAAGATTCGGACTTTCGTAGACCAGCTCAAGTTTACTGGAGGCATACGAATTAAACCAGACAAATCCGAAGCTAGCCCCCAGAATCCTGATCCCGAGCTTGGTAAAGGCACTGATTATCTTTTGCTCGTCAGTTCCATTTAGGGAATTAAGAATGGTTTTATTGAGCAATGTGATTTTCTGCAGAAATGGCATAATTTGTGTGAAAAAATACGGCAGAAAGCAAGGCTCGCTTTCTGCCGGTCTCATCGTTCATTCCGCTTTGATCGTCAAAGCCTCAACGATCTTATGGAAGAATTGATGCTCCTCTGTATCGTAGACTCGTATGGGACGCTCCGCGCCGATGCTAAGCCGCTTCAAGACCGTCTGCCGGCGGTGAAGCACACTTGTACGCGTGGGGCAGTCTGGATTTCGTTCCAAGAAGGATCCGATAAGGATGATGCCCTTTTTCTTCTGTGAATCTTCGATTTCAGATAAGACCGCTCGACCCATATGCTCCAGCATAGTCCTTGCGGAGCGAGGTCGGAGACATTCGAGCACCCTGCACAGGTAGAACCAGCTCACTCGAGAAATATCGAGCTCGATGGACTCGGGTTCAATGAGAACCGAGCGGATTTCCCCTTCCTTAACAATCGGCCTACGTCCCGCAACTTTACCCAAAAGAGGGTCCTTCACCTTACTCTCCTCAAATTGCGCTTCGAGCGCGCTGCGCGCCGCAGAGCAAGCCACATCGCTTACGTCGATAAGGAATGTCTTTAGGCCCATGCTTGTCACCCTTTGGAACCATCCGAAATCGTAGCCACGACCATAGCCCACCGCTACGAATAGAGCGCCGGCATCTGCACGAGCGAGAATGCTTGGCTCATCAGTATCCATGAACTGCGACATAGTTTTGCTCACATATGCTGCGGCGAATGCTCCTAATTTCTCGTTTGCCTCCTTTGCCATCTCCGGGGTGACCTGGCCGCTGTCTCGTACCTCGCAGGGAATGAAGGCAAACGGGTCAACAAGTCTCTTATTCCATTCCTCCTTCAGTTTTGTTTGCTGCGCGAGGGAGAGGACGGCAACCTGTTGAAGACACGGGGTCTGAAGCAGTCTTTTCATTTTCGATTTTCACCTCCTTCCTTTCGTTAGCCTAGCATATACCTAAAAGGTTACAACCAGTTTGAAAAACCCCTCATAATTAGCCCTTTTACTCCTTAATCGCATAGCCGACCCCCCTAATCGTATGGATTAAAGGTTTTGCCGAGTTTGTATCAATCTTTCTCCGGAGGTAGGCCATATGCACGTTAAGCTCATTGTTCGTTTCAATAAATGATGGGCCCCATATCGCGTCGATGAGTTGTCGCCGAGAGAGCGCTTGTCCCAAAGAGAGCAGAAGCGCGCGAAGGAGGCGATACTCTTTGGGAGTGAGCAGGATTTCCTTTCCCGCTCTTGAGACTTCATGACGCTTCGTGTCGAACACAAGATCGGCAATCTTCAGCGTGGGAGCATCAACGGTTTTTCTTCGGCGACGCACTGCTCGGATTCGTGCGAAGAGCTCATCAATACTGAATGGTTTTATAAGATAGTCATCAGCCCCGACATCGAGACCGGACACCCGATCAGAAACGGTGCTTCTCGCGGTGAGCATAATGATAGGCGTATGAATGCTGGAAGCCCGCAATCTCTCGCAGATCTCAAGACCTCCGATTTTAGGAAGCATAAGATCGAGAATGATAAGACCGTAATTTCCGCTCATCGCCTTCTTCAAACCTGTCTTCCCGTCAAACGCAAGATCAGTCGCATACCTTTCGGTTTTAAGAGCGCGATCGAGGATGGTCGCAAGCTTTACTTCGTCCTCAATGATTAAAATAGCCATGGGGAGAGTTATACCATGAGTGATGCAGAGCATGCAACCTCTGTTTATTAACATTGTGTTAAGTTTATCCACAACGTATCAACATCTTCTCCCAATAAGCATGAATACTTCAATTGACTTTCGAGAAGTATGGGGCTAATATTAAAATAAAGTTAAATTTAGTGGGATGCGTCACACACCAGAGTTGTTACAAAGTTTGACACATTTGCTCGCGAGCTATGACTACCACAACCTACAACTTTGAGGAAAAAAATGCGCGAGAGAACCCTGCCTCGCTTGTGAGCGGCATGATTCTGGGAGTGATGTTTGCCGCCGCTTTGTTTTTTATCTACAGTTTCTTTTCGCTGTTCTTTTTTGACTATGACGTGAGAGAGGTGCTGGTGAGAAGGAATGCGATCGTGAATGTACAGGAAGTGTCCGAGCCTGCGTCTATAAGCATCTTCTCGGGAGAATCGGAGGAGTACCCCGCCCTCAAGGCCGCCCCGGGCATACAGTAAAATCAATCACTGAAGGTCGGAGAACCCCCCTCCGTCTCCCCCTCCAGTAGTCTTCTGGTATACTTGAGGCAGTTTGTGATGATACGGGTTCCTCATCAAGGAGGGATAGGTATTACACGCGTAACGATAAGAGTATGACCACACTTAATCCGTTTCTTCGCTTCAATGACGGCAAGTGCCGCGAGGCAATGGAGTTTTATAGGGGTATTTTCGAAGGGAAGGTTGAGTACATGACGCTCGGCGAGAGTCCCATGGGAAAAGATTCCCCGAAGGAGCAACACGGCCTCATCATGCACTCCGAGCTCTCGAGCGGGAAAATCGTGTTTTTTGGTTCCGACATGTTTCGCGACAGAGCAGTCGTAGGCGATAATGTGGGCATGGCGCTTAACTGCGAGAGTGGAAAAGAACTGAATGCGCATTTCGAAAAGCTCTCCGAAGGCGGTGAGGTCTTTATGAAGCCGGAAAAGCAATACTGGGGCGGCATCTTTGGCATGGTCACCGACAAATACGGGGTGGAGTGGATGCTGAACTTCCAGTTAGAACCAATTAAGAAGTAGACCTCGCCATCCTCCTTTCTGTCTCCCATTAGTTTGCGAAGTACGATGGATGTGAGCATTTTTACCTGCAACAAATGATAAAAAAGCTTTTCCTTTTGCTCATTGTGCTGGTCGGCTTGCTTGCGGTTGTCTACCTACTTCTCCCGTTCAGAGTCCGAACGGTGTGTTTCGGCGATGTCTGTCCCCAAAACGGGGGTACATATCTCTTTTACAAGCATGCGTATTCCAAGGAAGAATGCGCCTCGCGAGGCGATACACCTATCGTTGGTGTTGGCTGGAGTGAAGTGTATGCCGGTTGTTCGCCGAGCAATACTCTGTCACGATGGGTGGATATGTTGAACAAGTAGCTGAAACATCTCTTTTCATGCTAGAGTGCAGTTGAAGAAAGGCTCCCCATGAAGAACACGACAACCGTCCCAAATTCCAAGCTTGAACAACATAACACGGTAGCCATCATGAGTATGTTCGGACCCCGAATAGAACCCTCGATGTGGATCGCGAGAGCAAGGCTGGCGAGCAAGCGTCTTAGGGAATACGCGCAAGCGCGGAAGCGGCATCGCTAGCTCCCCTTCCCCACACCTTCGCCGCAGACCACTCCGTCTGCGGCGGTTTTTCAACTCCGAAGCAAAGGTCGCGGCTAAAATACTTATTTCCTCCCTGTCGGCTCGAACCAATTCACATTGCGGGTGAGGTGCATTGCCATCGAAAGAAGCACGAACAGGAGGAGCGAGCCGAAGAGTAGCGCGTAGTCCTCGAGCTGGAGTACGAAGAAAAGATAGCCATACAGGATGACAAGCAGCGCGAAGATCGGGTACGCGCGCCTGCGGCTCTGGAGCACCTTCGTACTGTACACGGTGATAAGAAGCGCGGTCATCAAGGTTGAGAGTAGGTATGACGGCAAGAACCCGATATGTTCCGAAAGAGAAAGAAGCAGGAGGTAAAAGAGCGCGAGCGAAGCTCCGATGAGAAGATACTGCACGGGATGAATGCGGAGACCTGCAAGAATCTCGAACACAAAGAAAGCGGCAAAGGTAATGACGATGAAGAGAATGGCGTATTTGATGCTCCGATAGAGCTGATCATAGATATCGATGCTCTGGAGAAGATCGACCCCCGCAGCCGAATTCAGAAGCTGGCTTTGATCGACTTCTCCATCACTCCAGCTGCCCGGATAGGTCTGTCCGAAAGATGATATATTCCACTCTGCGCTGAAATCAGAGTCGGTTATCTCTCGCGATGCGGGCAAGAATTCGCCAGTGAACTTTGGTGTTCCCCATTTTGAGGCGACCGCGATGTATGTTTCCTTACCTACTGGAGCGAATGAAATACCCTCACTTCCCTTCAGCTCTATGTCAAAAGAGAATGGGATCACTGAAGCTCCGGTACGAACAGGAACTCCCGTATGTATACCGGAGGCAGACGCCATGGCACTTTTTGCACTTGGACGAAACGGATACACTTCTTTACCCCAAGAAAGGTCGAGTTGTTTTTCGATCCCACGGGTATCTGTGATGCCGACAGAAAAAATGGCATTCCTCTCTGAACCTCCAACCCTCGCTATCTCACTTGCTAAGAAGGTTCCTGACACTTTGGTCCTGCTCGTATACACGATGGTATCGAAAATACCCCGTGATCTCTTCTCGGGTATAAGCTCGGTTTGGAGATGAAGTGTTTCGGGAAGGAGATACAACTTTAGCGGTGGTGGGAGATCTTTATGAGTGGTCTCTGGACTAAAGATAAGCATTGGCCCCACGAGCACTTGCCGTACTCCCCATGAATTCGCTATTTCCTGCTTAACAGTGGCAAAGCGCTCTTCGCGCTCGGCAACCAAACCGTAGACCATGAGACTCGCCGCAAAACACGCCCCGCCAATAATCGCGATTACAATAAGCTTCCCCGTGATGCTATCTGGTTTCATAGATAAGAGTAATTGATATCGGCATTGATAACTGGCGACTGAATAAAATAGTTAGGTGGGGCAAGTGTTCTTTTTCTTTTTCCCTTAACTTTGCGGCCGTTGCGGAAACATAAAAGATATCGTATTCTCTCTAGCGGATTCGAAAGCAAACAAAGCCATTTCCCCGACATAAACGCATGAAAACGAAAATTCCACAGTATGTCAACTATCAAGGAGGCCGATTCCGCGCAGAGAAACTACCTAGTGGCAAATTGTTGCTTTTCATGGGTCGATACCCAGATGGGACCCTAAATACGAGGACCATTAGAGAGGACGAAGCGACTACGGGAAATTCCTTCCCTCGAGACGGAAAAGCGGGGTGTTCATTCGGGTCGAGTTTTCGACGGTTTCATAGAAGCAGTGGCGTGAAGAAGGTGTAGCAGAATTTCATCCTTTTCCCCTTCCCCTTTGCGCCACCCAGCGGCTGTCCTGAATGGCACCGCTGGGTTTTTCTTGTGCTATAATCGCGCGAATGAGCAGCACGCGACACAAAAAAGTCTTTCTTCTCATCCTTGGCATCACGCTTGCGTTCCTCTCTGCAATTCTCTACCTCCGCTATCGCCTGCGCGAGGAGAACTCCGCGAACCAAACACTCCTGAAGAACATAGGGGAACTTCAGGTAACGCTTCGCTTGACAGAGGAACGCCTCGCGGAGGTAACGAAGGATAGTGCGAGTCTCCTCGATGCGCTCTCCGCCGAGCAGGTAAAGAGCGTCTTCCTCGCCGAGCAGGCGAGCACTTTCTCAATCGCGGTACAGAGGCTCTCCGGCACCGTGACGAATCTCGAGAAGCTTCAAAAGACCGATCCTGAACTTCTCATTAAGTATTCCAAAGTGTATTTTCTCAACGAGCACTACACGCCGGAAAAGCTCACGCTCCTTCCGAAAGAATATGCGTACGAGAGTGGCGAGGAATATTTCCATGCTCGCGCCCTTCCCTATCTTGAGAATCTGATTAAGGAATCGAAAAACGCTGGAGTGGAGCTGCGGATCATATCAGCTTTCCGCTCATTCGAGACGCAAAAGGACTTGAAATCGCAGTACAAAGTAGTCTACGGAACCGGAGCGAACAAATTTTCCGCGGAACAAGGGTACTCCGAGCATCAGCTCGGCACAACGGTTGATTTCACGACTCCTATTCTCGGCGCGACATTCGCTGCCTTCGATAGCACCCCTGAATTTCGCTGGCTCGGTGAGCACGCGCACCGGTTCGGTTTTATCCTCTCATACCCTAAAGACAACGCGTACTATATTTACGAGCCGTGGCATTGGCGCTTTGTCGGTATCGAGCTCGCGACAAAACTCAAAGGTGAGGGCAGGCAATTTTATGACATGGATCAGCGCGAGCTTAACGAATACCTGGTGAAGATTTTTGATTAGGAGTGAGACATTGCTAAATCGCTTTCACGCTGTTCAAGATCGCTGCCTCCCTCCCCCACCCCACTTCATCTATCTGCTTATTCGCGCGAATAAGAACATAGATGTGGGGCGGCGCTGGAACAAAGAGAGTATACAAATTAAAGTCGAGTGATGGTTGATTGAATGATCATCGGGATTTTTTCTCCAAGAAAATAGTAGACCTCAAGCCCTTGTTGCCGCTTATCCAGGATATCTGCTCGAGCGAGGATGTTCAGGTGTTTTGACGTTGAGGTAGGTGACAATTTGATATGTTCGGCAATATCCCCCACCGTTGCTTCATTTCGCCTTTTCAAAAGAGCGACAATAGAGAGACGTCTCCGATTCGCCAGCGCTTTGAGTATGCGTTCATATTCCTTCATCTTTTTATAATAGCATATAACATCGCTTATGTTCTTATTCGCGCGAATAAGAATATAGACATGTGTATGGGTTAGGGCTGCAAAGAAAAAATGATATACTGGGTGGTACTGTTGCCGAAGATTAGCATTTAATTTCAGCTTATATGCCAAACCGACCCGTGCATTTTGAAATCCAGGCGGATAATCTAGAAAGAGCCTCGAAATTTTATACCGATGTTTTTGGCTGGGATATTGAGGAGTGGAAGATGCCTGGTAACATGCCCGAGGGACTCGCGATGCGGTACTTTATGGTAATGACCGCTCCGAAAGATAGCAAGGAACAGGGTATCAACGGCGGTATCCTCCCTCGCATGGGTGGCAAACCTGCAGACGGTCAATCCGTCAACGCCTATGTCTGTACAATGCAGGTTGCAGATATCGATGCAATCATCAAGAAAATCGAGAAGGCGGGCGGCACGCTCGCGCTCGCGAAGTTCGCCTTCCCCGGAATGGCATGGCAAGCGTACTACAAGGATACCGAGGGAAATATTTTCGGCATTCACGAGCCGAACAAAGATGCGAGGTAGGTTACGAGTATGGGCACAAAATAGGCACCCCAAGAAGGGGTGCCTATTTTTTTATACCAGTCTCTCCGTCTTACGGAAGCCAGGCTAGAATCCGAGCCGCCGCATCTGGAGCGCGGCGATGACAGAGGCCTTCAGCTCCGCGGTTTCCGTCTTGCCGTTTAGGCGGTCAAGCTCATCGTGCGCTTCGCTGCCGATCTTTTCGAGTTCCTGCATGAGGTCAAAAAGATCCTCGGGGTCGAAGCCGCTCTGTTTCGCCAGCGCCTTGACCTCGGCGATGGTTCTCTTCGCTTCTCCGAGAAGCTCTGTAAGCCGTGTGACATCGTTGCCGGCCTTCTTCTGCCGCGCTATTTCGCGTTCGGCAGTCGCGATTTCTTTGTCCGCGGATTTGATCATCTTCGATACGGAGCTAAGCTGCTGCAATATCGCGATGCTTCGATGTACTTCCCCGACCTCCTCAAAGATTTCATCCACCGCGTCTCTCATATCCTCTCCGTCATCGAGGGAGAGCATGGAGTTCCGCGCGCTCTCCCATTTGCCCTTAAGCGCGCCCACCTCGCCTTCGATCTTGCTCACAATATCCGGATATTGGCTCGCGACCTTGCTTTTCTTCGCTTTCGCCACGGCCTTGTTTATGCGGGTAAATTCTTTCACTATTTGCTTCTCGACTTGCGAGAGTCTCTCTAACATACCGATCATCTGCCCCACATCCGCAAGATCTTGCCCCTTCTCTTGGATCACCTCCATAGCGGCTTCCACTTCTTCGGTGAGCTCGGTCGCGGCTCGAATGGTTTCAAGCGCGTTCGAAAGCTCCGAAACAAGCGCTTGCGCGTCCGAGGGAATCGTAATGCCCTTTTTTGAGAGTTTGTCCATCATCTTTCGGATTTGCTTCAGCCCCCTCTCCATCCCCGAAATCATCCCGCGCTTCATTTGCTTCAGCTGCTCTTGCTGCATGATCTTTTCCCGCTCCTCCATCATCTTCTCTCTCTCTTCAAAGCCTTCCTCTCCTTCCCTGCCGCCGAACTCATCGCCCCCAAATTCCCCGTCGCCGAATCCTCGAAATCCCTCATCTCCAGAAAAATCGCCTCGGCCTTCGTATTCGCGAGAGCCTCTCTCAGGGGGCATGCCATTTTGAAACGGCTGTCGTTCTGAACCGAACTCACCGCTTCCCTGTCTTGGCGGAAGCGAGGGTCGGGACTGCATCTCGCGCCTTCGCTGCTCGATCTGCCGCTCCATTTCCTTCCGATACTGCTGTTCGTACTCTTTTTGATATGCCTCACCGTAGCTTCCGCCCGTTCCCTGCTGCGGAGGGCGCCCTTGCATGTCCGGAGGGGGAAAGGTTCCCTCGCCGTAATCGTAGGGAGGAGGGGGCGGCGTTACTGCTGTTCCATTATACGGAGGCGGAGGCATTCCGGTACCGGAGTCCCCGCTTGATGGAGGAGGCGAGGTTGCCTCGGCCGCTCCTGATGTTCCTGACTCCTGTGCGAATACTAGTTCGACCCCACAAACGGCAACCGCGGAGACGGCGATAAAGGTCGCAATGATAGAAATGTATAGCTTCGACATACGAGCTTCTAGAGTTAACGACTAATGCGTAATAACTTTCAGTATATTCCACATGTCCGCAAAGTGACAGGCGGCTATCCACAGATGTTTGACAGGACGGGGCAAGATGCTATCTTGTGACAAGACACACGAACAACCAAACAAACTATGAACCTGCGAAGAACTCAGATAGACGGCTTCATCCACGACCACGTACGAACATCAACACTCGTTCCCGCTTTCCCCCCTGAACTCTTCGGCTGCGCGAAAGGTCCGCCTGAGATGTCACTGAAGACAGGCGAGCGAGTATTTGTGGAACGCGTCATCCCGCCACGGAATCTTCGCGGCTGTGATGGACGACCGGTGGCTGTGCTCACAACGAATAGCAGGCACTCTCTATGGAATAGAGAAGTGCGCGAAGTACTTCCGCGTTGCCACATCGCGTTCCTTTCGTTTCGACAAGTTCGACTCGCTTTGCTCCAGCGGGAGAGCGGTCAGGACACCCCAGTCCTTTTTGAAGTCGTTACCGAGATGTCGGTCGCGCCTGCCCTCATTACGGACTATTGTTGACCGTCCCATGATGGCAAGGTAAAGTTGGGGAGACGATCTTTGTATGCCGGCGGAGAGAACAACGACAAGTCCTTGTGCTTAACGCAGCATGAAGGAATACTGTCTCTTGCGCCGGCGCCCTTTATTGCCGGCATGACGCTAAACCCCGTCGGGGACTTACTCCCCACACTCCGGGGAGGCTCATGCCGGCTCCACCTTGCGGAGCGAGTTTTGGGTTTGGTTTCGTCTCGCTTCGCTCGAACGCCACGTTGCCTTCCGCAACGTGGCCGTTTTTTATATACTGTGAGAATGATGAAGGAAAACGAAAAGACCGTGTTCGTGTTCGGTACCTTTGATGGTCTCCACGACGGCCATCGCTTTTTCTTGCGCAAGGCGAAGAAGCTCGGGGGCACGCTCATCGCGACTGTTGCGCAAGACGCGATTGTTGAAAGGATCAAAGGAAGGCCGCCGCAGTTCTCCCTGCAAGAGAGGTTGAACACCCTCGAAGAAAGCGGGCTTGTCGACAAGGCGGTCCCGGGGGACACCGTGCTCGGAAACTGGAAAACCGTAAAGGTCTTCAAACCCGACATCGTCGCGATAGGGTACGACCAAACTTTGCTTGGAGAAAAGCTCGGTGAGAAGATAAAGAGCGAACATCTACCAATAAAACTTATCACCATCGCTCCGTTTGAGCCCGATCGCTTCCACTCTAGTTTACTTCGAGAGGCCAAAGAGCCCTCGCGGGCGCAAAAAAGCGCTCCTCTGCTTAGAGGAGCGCCACCCAAAACGAAAAAGTCAGCAGGGAGCAAAACGCGCTCGCCTCAAGACTTCTAGATCACCAAGGTGCCCGGAACGAATTGAGGTTATCCTACCAGCCGGAAGTCTGTTATGCGAAACGAGACTGAACGCGCCAAGCACATCGGTAAGACGATGGAGGACAAAACGTTCGATCGCTTCTTCTCCCGAATAGTCGGAAGGCCAGGTGACGCAGTTAAAATGCGGCCAGCCCAAGTACGAGGCAATTCGCGCTACCGGCCGTTTCCACTTCGGAAACCCTTGCGCGTGCACTCTGAAGGAACGATTGAGAACCGCGCTATCAGCCGGAAAAGAAAAGTGCTTGGTAAGCGCTCCAATACCGGGATAGTCAGAGAGTATCTCCACATCAAGTGAATGGTTGTCGATATCCGTGTGCGGCTCAAAGCGCGTGTAGCGCTCCCTGCCTCGCCCCTCATTCGGGTACCGCCATTCGACTGCTTCGACGGGACGACACCAACGTGCGTCTCCCCCATGCTCCAAAGCCTCGCGGTTGAGGGCCTCCCAGAGTTCCAAAGCTCTACCATGATAAGGTGGATGAGCCGTTCCCTCGACGATGATCCCCGTAAGGCCGGTGAAAACAGGTGCCCCAACGTGTTCATATACCGCAAGTGAATACCACCCGTGGCGAAGGTAGATAAAACCAAAGGGCGGATAGTAACGCGCGAGGCCGATCTCTATGGGAAGAAGTGGTCCTCGCGGAAAGGGACGCCAAAACCAACCGTCACGTTCGGTTGCGGAAAAGCGAATCTCCGCCCGTAGGCCTCGGTAGTCCTTGCCAACTACCTTGACCTCTGTGCCCTGCGCCAATCGCAATTGGTGTATTTGGTTCATGCACATTCCTTGTTGTGTCGGTCAGTTTAGACCGAACGTTCTTGTGTGTCCGTGTTTGTCTGCCATGAAGCCTAGTAAAGCAGGGCCAAGGTGTCAACACAAAAAAATCGAATGTATGTTCTGGGACCTTCCTTGCTTTTTCCAATTCAGGAGATAGTATCCATCTTGGAACCCTAAGTGGGTTATCCTCGCCTTACCAAAGGCGACTCTTGCACATCACACAACCAAACACACCGAAAAACCTATGAGACACTTCATGGACATGCTTCGAGCCAAATGGGCTGTAGGCAAATTCGTCTGCGTCGGACTCGACAGCGAGCTTGGGAAGATACCAGACATTATCAAGAACGCAAGCAAAACTCCGGTCGCGACCTTCAATCGGGCCATAGTCATGGCAACGTGCGACCTCGTCGCCGCGTACAAGCCAAACATCGCTTTCTATGCAAGTCGCGGCGAGGAAGGTTTGCGGGACCTAGTGAAGACAGTTCGAATGATCAATGACGTTGCCCCAGACGTTCCGGTCGTTCTCGACATCAAGCGCGCCGACATCGGTAACACTAACCGCGGATACGTCGAGGAGGCGTTTGAGATCATCGGAGCAGATGCCGCGACGGTGAATCCTTACTTTGGAAGTGAGGCGCTTCTCCCATTTCTTGAACGAAGGGATAAGGGAATCATCATTCTCTGCCGAACCTCAAATAAGGGCGCGGCGGAATTCCAAAATCGCATGGTGGTTGTGGAAGAGGGTGAAGTCCAGTATCAAGGAGTGAAGCGGCAAGTTTTGGACCCCACCCCCACCCCCACGGGTGAGCCGGCAGTTTCGGCCGTACCCTTCTATCAGCTTGTTGCACACAACGTGGCGCGGAAATGGAACCGGCATGGTAATTGCG
>MHRI01000017.1:16462-25719 GCA_001820935.1 Candidatus Taylorbacteria bacterium RIFCSPHIGHO2_01_FULL_51_15
CAACGGCACCAAGTGAGCTTGTGAATGTCCGAGCCATTGTGGGGGACGGTTTCCCCATCCTCATTCCGGGAATCGGCAAACAAGGCGGCGATTTGGAGGCCGCCGTAAAAGCCGGAATGGACAGCAAAGGAGAGGGAATGATCATCAACTCATCGAGTGGCATTATCTTCGCTTCGAACGGCGATGACTTCGTGAAGGCAGCGAGAGGGGAAACGGCGAAATTGCACAACGAGATAACTCAAATCCTGAAAGGAGCGGTGACGACATGAAACCAATTACTGAAATGACTCGTGAGGAACTTCTTTTTCTCGAGGTCAAAGACATCGGGAGACCTCTTACCGCCGAAGAAGTTATCTACATGGCAACCACCCTAGGCGCTTTCTGGTCCTATGATTACGAAGCGGCAAAGGCTGGCAGAGTCGGCATGCACGCTCTCCTTAAATCCGGTTTGCACAGTGACGGGTTTTTTGTCTCAAGGATCTTCCTTGAGCTGTGGAATATCCGATACATCATGGCGAATCAAATCATGATGCGTTTGCGGAACATGCACGTACCACAGCCCGACTATGTGGTGGGTATTCCCGACGGTGCGACAAAACTCGGTGAGGAAGTCACTTGGATGCTGGGAGCAAAGCCTGCACACATGGAAAAAGTGGAAGGTAGAATCTGTCTTATCACTCCACTCGAACCTGGCGCAAGCCTGCTCCTTGTCGAGGATGTTTGCACGCGTGGCACTGGTTTCATCCAAGCAGCAGAAAGTGTGTTGGAGCAGTGCTCAACAACCCGAATCATTGCGTGCGATCCAGTCATCATCAATCGCGGTGGCCTCCAAGCGGTTGAAGTAAAAGGGGTGGGCGAATGTAGTATTCTTCCCATCGTTGAACGGCGAATTCAGGATTGGGATCCAGGGAAAGGAGAGTGCCCGCTTTGCGCTCTTGGCTCAACGGCAATCAAGCCAAAAGCTACCGGCGAGAACTGGCGCACATTACTCGCCTCACAAAAAGAAGAAAAAAGGGTCTTCGGAGCTCCTGGTTCAGACTAATAGGAGAAAGCTGCCGAAAGAGTCTAAACAACGCGGTGACAGCGCGTTGTTTTTTGTTGCTTAGCCTAAGGGAAACAAGGATACTTGCTACTCAAAGTGTGCACATCGGAAAACGGCTCTATATAGGCCTATAGCGGCAATCTCGTTACAAATAGTGAAATATACTTGACATATTGGCAAGTGTATGTAATAATAGACACAGAACGCACTTTTCACAACCTTCGCGTTCTTCCCTCCGAAGGAACCCCTTCAGTCTTCAAGCCGGCCCTTGTGCATTATGGGTCGGCTTTTCTTTTGCCTATTTTTGCGTTTCGTCCCCACGGCGAAGTAAGCGGACGAGGTACACCGAGAGTATCACGACGATCACGCTTACGAGTACTGCGTAGATGAACTTGGCGGGAACGCTCTCCTTCCCCAGTGGAAAGAGATGTTCGATGAGCGCCTTGATGGCATCGTTCCACGCGAGTCCGGCGACAAGGCCAAGCCCTCCCGTTATAAATCCTAAAGTCCGCTCGCGCACTTCTTTCTTAAGAGCTTTCCCTTCCTCCTTAACTTTTTGAAAGTCCATTTGTTGCATAGCATTCTACTTCCGCTTTCTACTATCTACTAGCTACTATCTACCAGCTACTTACTCTCCCCTATCTCATACACCACATCTTTTCGCTCCACCACGACTCTCCACCCGTTCCGTTTTGCATGCGCGTACAATTTCGAATTTGGATTAAAGCAAATTGGTTCCGCGACCAGTTCGAGAAACGGGATATCGCTCTCCGTATCCCCAACTCCCAAGGATCCCTCTAGGGTGAGTCCCTCTTTCGCAAGCGCGTGCTTCACGACGGCGGCTTTGTTCAGCATAAACGTCTCCTCGGTAATCTTACCGGTAAATCGGTCGGTGGGCCCTATCTCATAGATAAGTCCGTAGACTTTGTCAAAGCCCATCCGCTTGCAAAAATGATCAAGCACTCCCTTCGGCGAATGAGACACCGCCAAGAGAAAATATTTCTTTCGTTTAAGGGATTTGATGAGATCGCGCGTGAAGCGGTACACGCGATCTTTCTGCTCCGCCACCACTTCCTCGGCTATCCTGCTAAAGTCGGCGTACGCGACACCCTGAATATTCTCCACGAATACCCTCACGATAGCCTGGATATACTCGTCGTAACTGCCCTTTCGGTCCAGCCACGCGATTTTCTGGCGCGCGAAATCTCGCGCCTTTTCTTTATTGAAAATCCCTTCCTCGATAAGCCGATCCACGATCTGTATGAGGAGGCTGGAGCGAAAGATAGTTCCGTCTATGTCGAAAATGGCAACCTTGCGCATACGCATATCCTAGCACAAAGGGGCAGTTGACTTGAGAGCGTCTTAGGGTACGCTGTGTGCAGTACCTACCGAACCCTGCCCTCGTCGTTATGAAAAAACCTCAACGCCTAGTGATATTTGATCCTTCAGGAAGTGAACTCGCGCTCGCAAAGACACACCTTGCCGGGCGGGTAGGTCGCCTCATTTGTTGCGCGAGAAGGAAGAAATTCCTTCGCGTGCTCCGCACGAAGAGGGCGGATATAGATTTCGTGATCATCATCGCGAGGGGCAATCTCGAACACGATCTCCCTACCGGTACGTGCTACGTGGAGCTTGATGCTCGAAGTGGCGAGATGTTCCGATACGCCGGAAAGTCTGGACTTCAACATATGGTCTTTGTTGGCAGTGATTGTCTTCGAGACTTTTTCGACTCAAAGACGCACGAACGAGTATCCGCGGAAGAGGTGCTTGATCCCAAAAGCGGAAAGTTGACCCGAACGTATTTTTGTCTGAATTGGGGTAAAATACTGTCCATCGCGGAGCTGGAGTGGCCTCGCGAAGGACGGTTGGTAGTCTTCTGAACTCGACTTCGCGCTAAGCGCACACGGCCTTTCTCGTGTGCGGTTTTTGTATTCAATTACATCTTAACCACCTCCTCCCACGGGAGTCCCTTTTTTCCGAAATGACCGTAGGCCGCGGTTTGGAGGTAGATCGGCCGGCGAAGGTTGAGACGCTCAATAATGGCAAGCGGCCTGAAGTCAAAGTGTTTTTTAACGAGTGAGGCGAGGCTCCTCCCCTTCTCATCTATCGCGTGGACCATGAGGGGCTCCACATGACCGATGGCATAAGAGACTGATACGAGACAGTCCTTAGCGTATCCATTTGCCACGATGTTTTTTGCAGCAAAGCGACACATGTAGGCCGCGGAACGGTCAACCTTGGTGAGGTCTTTTCCCGAAAATGCCCCTCCGCCGTGACAGATAAGCCCGCCATAGGTGTCTACCATGATCTTGCGTCCCGTCAGCCCTGTATCCGCATCAAACCCGCCTTGCACGAAGCTACCAGTCGGATTCACAAGCACTTCAATTCCTTTGAGCGAGCCGATGACTGGCGCAATGATTTTCTTTTTCACCGTTTCCTCAACTTCATCATGACCGATCTTTTTGTCATGCTGGGTGGAAACGAGCACCGTCGTAATCTTCCCTTCGTGGATTGTAACTTGTGTCTTGCCGTCCGGTCGGAGCCACGCGATCTCTCCCTTCTCGCGCGCCGCTTGCAGATGTCGCGCAAGCGTATGCACCAGTACCACACCCGTCGGGAGATATTCTGCCGTTTCGCTGGTGGCAAATCCGTACATGATGCCTTGATCTCCGGCTCCGCCGGTGTTTACGCCCTGCGCGATGTCGGGTGACTGCTCCACAATATACACGTCTATCTTGAGTGCTGCTGAATTGCCGATATCACGATAGAGCTTCCGTGCGATTTTGGCATATTCGACTTTGGCGAGAGTCGTAACTTCCCCGCCAATCACGAGGTGCCCATGGCTCCCGAATGTCTCCACCGCGACGCGGCTCATAGGATCTTGACGCAAGCATTCATCCAAAATCGCGTCGGAGATCTGGTCGCAGATCTTATCCGGATGTCCGTTTGTAACGCTTTCGACGGTGTACGTTTGTCGGTCGTGTATGTGCATGTGATTGATTTTGTTAGCGATGTCCTCGAGCTTTACAAAATCATCATCCCGAGGAAATTCTGATTTCCGAGGGAGATTGATTTTTAAGAATTGAGGAGGATCGTAGCGACGACTATAAAATCATCACCCCCTCACTCGAACCTGCGTGACAGACCCCTGATGATGCCGGAATCTGTTGTCTCCACGCTACCTACCTTTCTTGCATCAAGCATTCGAGTGAGGGGATCCTATAAAAATATAGTCGCTCCGCTCCTTATTTTTATAAAAAAAATCTTCCCGCCGAAGGAAGAAATGACAAATATATCTTCCCTTGCGGGCTAGATGGAGCACCTGCTTCTCACAAAAGTGGTTGCTGGAGGGCATGAGCTAGTTCTCGTTTTCTTCGATCCGCCACAGGCGCCTCGAAGAGGGTTCCCTCACTCGTGATATGTACCCGTTACCTTTTCTTAAAAGTCTCGGGTCGCTATTAAGTTGTGTCCCTAGGTTAGCATGCCCTGCGTCCGCAGGCAACAACACGCTGTGCACAAGGGCGCTGTGGAGTGAAAATTATAGCGAAATAACTCTCCACACCTCTTCATTCTCCCTTTTCTAAAGGGAGTGGCTCATTCTGATGATGCCGAGGGATTTTTAAATCCTCCGTCCTCGTCCGAACAAATTTTGCGGGACAAAACTTGTGCGGGCGAGCGGACTCGGCCACCTCCTTTTAAAAAGGAGGAATTAAGGAAGCGAGCCCTTGCCTAGATCATAAGAATAAGGCATAGTGCTAATTGGCCGTTCATCTAAAGCAAAAACCAAGAGCAACCCTGAATGGCCGAAACAACCTATGAAGACACGCTACATCATCGTCCACGCCGCACTTTTCGCCACGTCATTCGTCGTCATTCCGACGACGAGTAGTAGTGCGGGAGAAACGCAGTACTTAACGAACGCCCCGCCAAATAATGCGCGGTATTCCACGAATGCCGCCACTGCCTCCCTTCGGCTCCAGCAACAAAAGCTTGATACCCCTCGGGTGAAAGGCACGGGCAAGACGAATACCCCGCCGGAAATTCTGAAGGACGCACTTCGGCTCAAGGAGCCGACGGGGTGGATGCTCGACCGACACACCGAGCTCCGGGCTGGGAACCTCCAAGATGAGAGAAACCTCGCGAATACCGGAGTTCGGTTCAGAATTTCACGTCCAGTCCCATCTAAGCGATAACTCTCTCGCTTTGTCTTCACGCGCCATCGGCATCTGCAGAGCCGGTGGCTTTTTCATTTGAGGATGTTTGTTTTCCCTTTTCGCAGCACCACGGGCTCTCTGCCGACAAGAGACACGAGCGCGGAAGGGTGTCCGCTTCCCCTCTTTCCCGCTTCATACCACGACACATTTTCCTTGAAATACGCGCGTGCCTCCCCGATCGTACGGGCCGGGGGCTTCCCCTCGGGATTCGCGGAAGGAGCGACGAGCGGGCCCGTTCGAGCAAGGAGCGTGCGAAGCCACAGAGGTTTTGGCAACCGAAACGCGAGCGTTTTGGTTCCGCGACGGAGATACGCGAATCGGCCTGACGCGCATGGCAAAATAACGCTCACCGGCCCGGGCCAGACTTTCGCTAGAAAGATTTTATTCTTCCTCGTAAGGGGTACGCTGAATTCACGCAGGCTCGTGAGCCTGGGTATGAGAATGATGAATGGTTTTCGCTTTCCCGCGCTCCGCCGGAGCGCGAAGAGGCGCGACACCGCTCTACGGCTGCGCGCGCTCGCCACGATACCGTACACGGTGTCCGTTTGCATCACCGCGATTCCGCCATTCCTCAAGAAAGGTATGAGGCCTTTGCGCATTGCTTACTTGGCGGTAAACCGGCCCTCCATGCCTTCGATGACCACATCCTCTCGATAGTTGAACGCGGGATCGCCGATATCGCGATACAGCACTACAAGGTACGTTCCACCCGCGAGAGTTGGACGGAGAAGTTCTACAGTCACACTCTGACCCTTGCCGACAAATACTTTTTGAGCTCCGAGAATGTTGCCGACTACGCCATCCTTTTCCTCACGCACGGCGACCCAGACGATCTCACTCGTGTCAATATTCGCCACGGTGGCGGTTCCCCCCGCGGTTTGATCCTCAACTTTAAGACCTGCCAAGGCGGCGCTCCCGTTTCCCTTCACGTTGCCACTCTCGCCTGTCGCTACGGAAGCGGCTTCCTCTCCTCCCTCCTCTGTCGTTTGACTCGATGTAGTCTCTTTCTTGTCACTCCCCGCGCGACGATCCTGCCAGAAGACTCCCGCGACGAAGCCGATTAAAAGCCCGATGAGTAGGGCGGCGATGATCTTCCCCGAAGCGTTGCTTGTGGTTGGTTCCATACAAATGAATTATGAATAATTGATAATAAGTAAGAGATGAAATATGAAATATGGAATATGAACCATGGAATATGGGTGTATTGTAAACAGTCGCGTCTTCTTGAACAGCTTGACTTGAGATTAGAATATGTCATAAATACACTATGCAGATATTCAGAACCAAGTTTAAAAAAGATATTTTGGCGGAATTTATCCTTCCTTTTCGTCCGTCGAATCGGGTGATTATCCTCTGTAAAGGAATGCCCGGGATGCCACGGTTTCCTGATGTGCTGAAGTTCTGGGCGAGGAAGGGATTCTGGGTCTTTTTCCCCCGTTATCGGGGCACGTGGGAAAGCGGTGGAGAGTTTTTGAGAGAATCCCCGGAGAAAGACATTCTCGATGTCATTGACGAGCTTCCAAAAGGCTTCACCGACCTCTGGTCCGGCAAGCGTTACAAACTGCCTTCTGCCGACTGCGAGATCTACCTCTTGGGCGGGAGTTTCGGCGGTCCGGCCGCGATCCTTTGTTCCCGCGATCCCCGCGTGAGAAAGGCGGTTGCCTTCGCGCCGGTGATCGACTGGAAGGCTCCTTCAGATGAGCCGATGGGAAAACTTGGAGCCTTTCTTCCTAAAGGCTTCGGAAATAGCTACCGTTTTTCAAAAAAGAATTGGCGACGGCTTAGTGAAAACAAATTCTACAGCCCCATCTCTCTTATCCCCTCCCTCCGAAGCTCCCCTGCCGGAGGGGAGCTCCCGAAGGGTGAGGGGTGGGAGCCAAGAGGGAGTGCGTCCCCTCCTGCCCGAGCCCGAACAATTAAAACGGGCAAGGAGGGGTGCCCCGTCTTCGCCCTGCCCCGTAACCGTCTTCGTGGTACTGGGGGAGACGGGGTGGTGGGAGTTGACGGCTCAAAACTCCTCATCTTCCATGCAAAAGACGACCGCTCTGTCCCCTATTCCTACACCAAACGCTTCGCGGCGAAAACCGGCGCAAAACTCATCACGCTTCAGACAGGGGGTCACTTTGGTTTTTCGAAATCCATCGAGCCAAGAATCTACGAACACATTCGTAATTTCTTCAGGCAAAAGAAAGGCTAAACCTTTCTCTGTAGCCCCCTCCTGCCCGAGCCCGAACAATGTAAACGGGCAAGGAGGGGATGCAGGGGTGGTGGGAGTGGCGGGGAAGGGTGTATCTCTCTATGATTCTCCCCTAAAAAGGGGAGCACGCGCGCGTCTTAGCGCGGGAGGGGTGTGATCCGCTCTCCTTTTTGTAGAGTCCTAGCCTCTTCAACCCTAAACTCCCCTATCCGAGTACGCCGAAGCCCCGCGAGTGTAGCAGGAACATTGAGACGACGACCGAGTTCTTCTGCCAAAGAACGGATGTAGGTGCCGCTCCCGACATCGAAACGAACACCCACAACAATCTTGTCATTCCCATGAAAATGGGAATCCAGAACTGGATCCCCGCTTTCGCGAGGATGACAAATTGCCAGAAGCCTGCAATTTGTCACCTCCATTGTCTTTATCGGCACATTCACCTTCTCTCCTCGCCTCGCTTTTTTGTAGAGTGCTTCTCCCCCACGCTTTACCGCAGAGTATGCCGGTACCGGCAATGTTAGGCTGCCGATCATCGCGTGTAATGTTTTCTCTATCTCTTCTTCGCTTAATTCATACTTCTTAATTCTTACTTCTTTCAAAATCTTCCCGGTAACATCGCCCGTATCAGTTTTGATACCTAAAAGAATTTCTGCCTCATAGGTTTTTGGCAATCTTAAAAATTCATGGAGTTTCTTCGTCCCTTCACCGACACCGATGATGAGGAGCCCCGTGGCCATAGGGTCGAGCGTGCCCGCATGACCCATTTTACGGAAACCAAGCTCTTTTCGGAGTATTCGAATGCAGTCGAAGGAGGTAATCCCCTTTGGCTTGTCTATAAGAAGGATATTTTCGAGCTTCATAGCCTCTGTCTATCTGTCCGTATGCACATATTACCCACAACGAGATGACTTGACAAGAAAAGTGGGTATGTTATAATGCCGCCACTCTTACCTGCAAGTGCAGAGTGGGAGTGCTCAAGTTAGGACACGGAACCCTTTGGTAACGCTTGGGTCCTGTGATTAGAGCTTGAACGGTATCAACACCCCACGGACCGGGTTGCGGCCGTCATTCCCCGATGGCCGCAACCTATCACTTTTTTGCTCTTTTAATAACAAGAAGAAAGGAGACGCTATAGACCGACTTCGCGCACGCGAAGTCGGTTTTTTGCATTCTTGTCTCCTCCCCTCCTGCCCGAGCCCGAACAATGTAAACGGGCAAGGAGGGGATGCAGGGGTGGTGGGAGCGGAGGAGGGTTGTTTCCTCCCGATTCATGCCGGAAATCATGCCACACAATCACTCTGGCGAGGTCCGACCTCGCCAGAGTGATTTAGCAATAGTATACGAACGTACACTATTGCTAAACGGCAGAGTAACCTAGGTCATGCATGGAGTGTAGAAAGGCTAAACCTCTCGGAGAAGTGTCCCCCTTACCAAAGTTGAATAGTCGTAGACTAAGGGTGCCCGAGGGGGTTGTTTCTACTCAGTCACCTCCAAACTAGATCACATAAATACTCTGACGAGGTCCGACCTCGTCAGAAATCAAAAGTTATCCCCACTTCTCCCCACAATACCGTGATAAAATAAGGGGGTTCACCCGAGTGAATTTTTCCGATAAAAATTCAAGCGGGTTCAACGCCCTTTGCGTGCTGTTTTTGTACGGAAGGGCGGAACACGCAACAATGTCACGACTCATGCTCCATATGTTGCTCGTAAGTCTCCTCTTGGGAGGAGCGCTTTTCTCGCACCCGGAACGAGCGGTTGCCCTCGGACGACTCCAGCTCGAGCTTGTGGGAGCGGTGCACTC
>MHRI01000018.1 GCA_001820935.1 Candidatus Taylorbacteria bacterium RIFCSPHIGHO2_01_FULL_51_15
AAACACGGCGTCGAGCGCCTCGCAAAAGAACTTGCTGCACGCGGGTTTAAAGCCGAATCAATTCATGGCAATAAAAATCAGACAAAACGCCAGAAAGCGCTCACCCTTTTCCGCAATAGCGATGTGCAGGTGCTTGTGGCAACCGACGTTGCCGCGCGCGGCCTTGATATCGGCGGGGTAAGCCATGTTATCAACTACGATATCCCAATGACGTATAACGACTATATTCACCGAATCGGCCGCACGGGGCGTGCCGGAAAGAAAGGAAAGGCGCTCACATTTGTCGAATAATCCAATGAAACCGAATATCTCAAAAACATTTCAGCGAGACGGGCGATGGATTGAAAAACCTGGCAAAACGGAAATTCTCATCTGCACCTGCGGATACAAATATATTAAAACCCGCGAAGGGCAGGTTTCTTGTCTTCGCTGTGCGGCGCGAGCACGCGAAGCACTCGAGTAAAAAACACCCCTGCGGGTATTTTTTATTAGCGACGTAGAGCCTGCCTGCGCCTGCCGGCGCGTTGCACGCAGGCGGGCAGGCAGGCGAGTGAAATGGGAAAGTAGTAAATCAAAATAACCAACAAAATCCTACCATATATGGTAGGATTTTGTTGGTTATTTTGCTCATAGAGCTTTCACATCACTCTTGGCAGATTTCTTGAGTGAGAAAACGGGAAGAATAGTTATTGTTTCTGGGCGTATACGGATATGCTCCGGCGTTTGAATGCACGGCCATCTTTTCGATGGGCGTGCGACTTAATCATGCGATGAATGAAAAAATGCGGCGTGAGTTCCTTCTCGATTTCTTCTACCGTAAAGACGTGCTCTTCTCCGCCAAACGTTGGGTGAATGTATGAACCGGGTTCGCTTCCGGGATGATCGCGTAAGAATTTCCTCGCATGCTCATCCTCTTCGAGAAGAAATGTTTTAAAAAAGAGCCACCCTCCGGGGACGAGGACGCGAGCAATTTCTTGGAGTAGCTTTGCACGTCCCTCTGCTTGTAAAAAATGAGAAGCCATCATATCAAGCACGAGCGCCTGCGATGCGTCTGGGAGAGAAAGAGGTTCGGCCAAAGAGCGAACTTCGAATTTGAGCGGCAAGATTGCCGCCGCCTTTTGTGCCTGCGCAATAGCTTCTTTGGAGATATCAAGGCCCATGCCCCGAGTTTTAAATTCTTTTGCAAGATAGATGAGATTTCTTCCGTTGCCGCACCCGACATCAAGTATGGAATCGCTGGGTGATAAATATGAACCGTTGTATTCGCGCGAAAGCCAGCGAGTGAACTTAACTAAGTCCTCGCTCGGCGCAGTTGAAAGCGTGAGGTGTGCTCCACCCCGTGCTCCTTTCTTATATTCTTTATTCCAAAACCCGTAATTCTTTTTCGGTCGCCGTTTTCGACGGGGCGGCGGTTGTGTCCCTTTTTGTCGTCGCATGCTACCTATATAACATTGTTTGAAAATTAAAAAAGGCGTCGAGAAACTCAACGCCCGGGCAGGAGGCTTCTGGGCAGACCGTCCATGACGGCAGTTTACTCCCAGACAACAGCCTCCCGAGTGTACTACAGGAAGGTTAGCAGATCGGGGCAATACCCCTCATTTCATTCCTACCAGAGAATCTGCTCAGAGGCAGAGGCTCTGTGGCGGTAGGGATGTCTGCCGCTTGCAGAAAAAACCTTTTCTGATTCCACTATGTTTTAGTTTAGCATACCTTTATTTTTTTGTCAAGGTAAGGTATGCTCGTCGTTATGGCCCAAGGAAAAGTCTATATATATGGCAAGCATGCACTTACTGAAGCGCTTAGGAATGCTCCGGGAGCGGTTCGGAAGGTTTTTTTATCGCCTGAAATTCACGATCAGGAACTCAAAGCGCTTATCCGAAAGCGGGGTATTGCTATCGCAGAATTTACGCCAAAAAATATGCCGTCCGATATCGAATCGGCATCGCACCAGGGCGTTATTGGCCTGGTCTCAACAGAAAATTTGGTACAACCGTATGAAAAATTTATATCTGAGCTCGTCGTTACGCCGGACACCGCTCTTGTTCTTCTTGACGAGCTCCAAGATCCACAGAATGTCGGCGCCATTATTCGCTCAGCGGCAGCCTTTGGAATTTCGGGCGTACTTCTTGCGCCACACAATCAAGCACCCATAACGGGCTCGGTGGTCAAGGTCTCTGCCGGTATGGCGTTTCGGGTTCCTCTTGTGCAGCTCGGAAACGTGAACACGACACTCGCCGATTTAAAGAAACGCGGATTTTGGATCTACGGTCTTGCCGGCGAAGGAGATCATCCTCTCACGAAAGAAAAATTTGATGCGCCGGCCGTTTTTATTTTTGGCAATGAATCAACCGGCATCCGGGCAAAAACACGCGAACATTGCGATATCCTTCTTTCGATATCAACGCATCCGCGCACGGAATCTTTGAATGTGGCCGCCGCCGCCGCGGTGACGCTCTATGCCTGGAGCAACAGTCACAAAAAAGCACTTCAAGAATAAGGCGAACGAGGCATACGATAAAATCTACTCGTCCTATCCTCGCCGCCTGCCTGCGCAGGCAGGCAGGCGGGGAATTCTGCGGGGAGATGAAAGAGAGAATAAGAGCTGATATACTGCCCCGTATTACCCCTGAAGACAGAAGTCTCCTCGCTGTAATTAATGCCATCTGGTACCGTCTTAAGGTATGAAACCCTTGCACAAAGAATTCATAAAGGCATATGAAGCCCATATCGACGCGCTTTTCCAATACTGTCTTTTTAAAGTGAGTGACCGAGAACTTGCTAAAGACCTGGTGCAGGAGACCTTCATGAAAACCTGGATCTACATGGGTAATGCGAAGAAAATAGAATCCATGAAGGCCTTTCTGTTCCGGACGCTCTCGAATCTCATCATTGATGAGTACCGGAAGCGCAAAACCATTTCACTCGATGTTCTCATGGAGGAGGGATTTAATCCTGCCAACGATGTTTCAGAGCGATTACTCGATGCACTCGATGGCGCCCGAGCAGTAAAGCTCCTTCAACTTCTTCCCGATGAATATAGCGACGTGATTTTTATGCGCTACATGCAAGAATTTTCGCTTGATGAGATAGCTGTGATTACCGGGGAATCTAAAAATATTCTGTCGGTTCGCATTCACCGTGGCGTAAAAAAACTTAAGGAACTCTATGACCGTGAACCCAAACATGCCTAATCAACCACCTTTTTTCGATCATACCCATACACTTACCCGCGAAGAGAAAAGTCTTATGCGTAAGCGACTCGCGAATTTTATGCAGGCGAATCCTCCAAGGACCGCTCGGAGCTTTTCATTTGTCTCACTATTGCTTGTATTTAAACAATATCGAACGGCTCTCGCCGCCCTCGGTATTATTGTGCTCACCGGCGGTACGGCATTTGCGGCACAAGATACTTTGCCGGGAGACTCGCTCTACCCGGTAAAGGTGCGCGTGACCGAGCGAATCGAATCGGCTTTCGCACTTACCCCGCAAAGCGTTGCAGCCGTTGAAGCGAAGCATGCTCTCACACGTCTTGAAGAGGCGGAAGAACTTGTTCAGCAGGACAAATTTAATGATGAAAATAAAACAACCGTAGCCGCTGCTTTTTCAGGGAATGTATCCGCTCTCCAGACACAAACCAAGGAGCTGGAGGATCGCGGAGAAAACGAAAAAGCCGAGCGGATTCACTCTGAATTCAAGGCAAAAGTGAACAAGCATCGAGCGACCTTGCTCCAACTTTCTCTCGGCGCTCGAGGTACCACAACGACGGCACTGGTGTTTGATATTGATTCGGCGCTTGCCGAAGGCCGGGGTGGAGGGAATGCGGCGACGACCGTACGTAAGGGAAAGGGCGAAGAAGCAGATGACTCTGCGGCTGCTACTCCAAAAGAGGAAACCGATAAGCTAGACCAATCGAGTGAGGCGGGCACGCTTCTTCTCCAGGTTTTTCTCGGGCCAACGTGTCCGGTCGAGCGGGTGCCCGAGGATCCGCTCTGCGCTCCGAAAGGATTTTCAACGGTTATTGAGATACGGAATAAAAACAATGCGATCGTTATGAAAAAAACAAGCGACGCAGAAGGGATTCTAAAAATCGATCTTCCTTTTGGAGACTATAGGCTCACACCAAACACCGGCACTCTTTTGCAGCACTGTTCATCCGAAGACGTGCACCTTCAGCCGAAAAAAACACTTGAGGTCACCCTGTCCTGTGACACCGGTATACGGTAAAATCGCAACGCCTATTTTATAAATTAAGCCATACCTCCATTGTCCTTCCGTAGTTGGTAGCGTACAATGCTTCACACATGAGACGTTCGCTCGTTTCAGTTTTTGTTCTCTCCTCCCTCTTACTTGCCGGTCTGTGGGCCTATCTCGCATTTCGTAATACACCTCCTGCCGCAGAACCAGTAGTCGCTTCCTTTGACGATTGCGTTTCCGCAGGGAACCCCGTTATGGAATCCTATCCTCGGCAATGTCAGGCCAATGGCATAACGTATACCGAAGAAGTGTCCCCCCCTCCGGGTCCCGACCTGGCGAATGAACTAATAGTGGTGGCTTCACCGAGCCCCAACAGTGAAATACAAAGTCCTCTTACGATTATCGGACAAGCGCGCGGCACATGGTATTTTGAAGCGAGCTTTCCAGTAGAGCTCAGGAACGCGGAAGGCACGGTCATTGCACAAAAACCCGCACAGGCGAAAAGCGATTGGATGACGACTAATTTTGTATCCTTTGAGATCACGCTTACTTTTCCCGTGCAAACGCCCGGTTCAACCGGTTCTCTCATTTTGAGGAAAGATAACCCTTCCGGCCTTCCGGAAAATGAAAACTTTATTCTCATTCCCGTTATCTTTAAATAAACCTTATGGCAAAATTAACCAAAGGACGGATGGCGCCGGATTTCACGCTTCCTGATCAGGAGGGGAAGGAGAGGTCACTCAAAGATTTTCAGGGGAGTTGGGTGCTTTTATATTTCTATCCGAAGGATGACACGACGGGCTGCACCAAAGAGGCATGCGCCATTCGGGACGAGTTTCCCAAATTTAAAAAAATGAAGGCCGTGGTCCTTGGCATGAGCGCGGACACGACGGCGAGTCATAAAAAATTTGCCAAAAAATATCATCTGCCCTTCATACTTCTTTCGGATACTCTAAAGAAGGTTCTCAAAAAATACAACGTATACGGAAAAAAGAAATTTATGGGACGGGAATACAGGGGCATACTTCGTACCTCCTTTTTAATTGATCCGAAGGGACGGATTGTAAAAATATACGAGAAGGTAAAACCGGCTCTTCACGCGGAAGAAGTGTTAGGGGATTTAAAAGTTTTTCAGAAATAATTGTATGTCACACAACATCGAAACAGGCTGGGTTGAACTTTCTGTCTCAGATGGAACCGAGATGAGCGCCTATATGGCGCACCGCACGGGTGTTAGCAATCTTCCCGGACTTATTGTTATTCAGGAAGCATTTGGCGTAAACGCGCACATTCGTGATGTCGCCCTGCGATTTGCAAAAGAAGGATATGCGGCGATTGCGCCAGATCTTTATCATCGAACCGCGTCACGCTTCGAAGGAGCCTATACCGATTTTGATGCTATTCAGCCGCATCGAACTGAACTTACCGACGCGCGACTTGAAGCCGATCTCTCGGCCGCACATATGTGGCTTTTGTCGCAAGAGTTTGTTGATAAAGAAAGAGTTGCCGCGGTCGGCTATTGTATGGGTGGGCGCGCGGCGTACGTGGCAAACGCCACGCTTCCTTTGCGTGCCGCCGTATCGTACTATGGCGGCCGCATCGCTCCCGATTTGCTGCCGCGCGCAAAGGACATGCACGGACCGATTCTTTTGTGCTGGGGAGGACTTGATAATCATATTCCGCCTGAAGCATATCGGGCGGTTTCAGATGCTTTACGGGAGGCCAAGAAGCCCTATGTTGAGGCGGTGTTTTCAGAGGGCGATCACGGATTTTTCTGTGATGAGAGGCCAAGCTACAATCCCAAAGCGGCTCGTGAAGCATGGGTATTAACCCTTCAATTTCTCAAGGATAACCTTGCGTAAAGCCAAAATTATATATAATAGAGACCTATGCAAAAACAATACCTTATTACTGGAGGCATCGTTCTTATACTACTAGTAGGGCTTCTCATATACGCGGCAACCCATTCCAACCTAGGTCCTGGCAAGCTCGATTCCTTTGCGCAATGCCTTAAAGACAAGCAAGTGCAGTTTTTTGGCGCGTTCTGGTGTCCGCACTGCGCCGCGCAAAAGGCATTGTTTGGCAAATCACAAAAACTCCTTCCGTATATCGAGTGTTCTCTTCCTTCCGGGAGCGGCCAAACGCAAGTTTGCATCGATAACAAAATCCAAGGATATCCGACCTGGGTATTTCCCGACGGCACCCGAAAGCAGGGCGAGATGACCCTCGCGCAACTCTCGGAAAAAAGCTCCTGCCCACTTCCAACGGGTGAGAGTGCTACGGCGCCAACAGAAAACGCCTCTTCCACTGAAAATTCTTCGCCGGCTCGATAATGCTACTGTGACTGAGTCAGCGCTTCTTTTTACTAAAATTCTTTCCTACCTTACGCTTACCGGCGATGTGCTTCTTATTATTCTCGCCGTGTTCTGGTTCGGCGGGTCTCCATTACTTCGCTCCCTTGCCACTCGCTTCGGCATGCTCGCCGCGTTTCTCGTGGTCGCTGCCTCCGCACTCGGGAGTCTTTTTTATTCTGAAGTGATCGGTACGCCGGTTTGCGATTTGTGCTGGTATCAAAGAATTTTTATGTATGGGCTCGTGTTGCTTCTTGGCACGGCGCTTATGCGCCGCGACAAAACGATTGCGATTTACGGAATTATTTTTTCTCTCGCCGGCGCCGCGATTGCATTCTATCAATGGACCATGCAACTTTTTGCCGTCTATGGCGTTGCAACTCTGCCGTGCCCCTCGACCGGACCGTCGTGTGCAACCGTCTACGTTTTTGAATTTGGTTTCCTCACGATTCCTTTCATGTCGCTCACGGCATTTCTTCTCACGGCGCTTTTTCTGGCATATACGAGACGAGCATGATGTTAAAAACCGCCCCGAAGGGCGGTTTTTAACTTATCGTTCCAACCCCCTTTATTTTTGTTTGATCGACGGGCCCGCCTTTCTTCCAAGGGGGATCGAAACTCCACCGTCGCGTTTCAGGCACCAGTTTTCTTTCCATCCTCCAAGGATCGCCTGTAGGACAAAAAGGATTGCACCCAGCCCGAAAAAAGGTACGAGAAATTTAAGGCCCATCACCAAGTCGCCAATGGCAAAACCGATGAACGAAAGTGTTGCGGCCATCGCAAGGTATATGCCAAAGAGGATTGGCACTGACTTACAGAGGTCATTCACCCACGCGGGAGCCGGATTGTTTTTAGGAGTTGGATATTCTTCCATGGTCGTATCTCCTGCACGCTCTAAAAACCACTAAAGCACGCGAAAAATTCTACGTCAAGGTCCCCCCTTTTTTATTATAAGGCGAAACTCTTGCTTCAATTTTGAATCCGTTTTCGAATCAATTTTTTTGAGGTTATACACAGTTGACGCACTTGGGGCGGTGCTACAATGGGGAAGCTCTCTTAAAAAGAGATGTCTATAGTTTACACTTTTACATCATGAGTCTTTCCATCACTAAGCGCGACGGAACCAAAGAGGATTTTAATGCGGACCGCATTAATCGTTCTATTGAGCGTGCGTGCGTCGGGCTCACCGACCCAATAAGCATGGTGACGCAGATCGCAACGGAGACGCGCCTCACGCTCTATGACGGCATCACGACGGAAGAAATGGATAAAGCGACCATTCAGGCCGCCGTCCAGAACATAAAAGAGGATATTGAATACGACAAAGTAGCCACGCGGCTTCTTTTGAAGATCACGTATCGCAAGGTGGTGGGGGAATATGAAGATGATCCTGAAGTATTGAGGAAGAAGCACCGCGATGCCTTCATTGCCTACGTAAAGGGGGGAGTGGAAGACAAGCTTTTGGATATCCGGATGATTGAAAAATTTAATCTGGAGACGCTGGGAGATGCGCTCGACATTTCCCGCGATGAATTGTTTGTCTACGCGGGTCTTTCAACGCTTCTTGATCGCTATGCGCTCAAGGATCCGAAGCAGCAACCGATGGAAACGCCGCAATTTTTCTTTATGCGTGTTGCGATGGGACTTTCCTACAACGAAAAAGATCCGACGGCGTGGGCAAAACGTTTTTATGAAAAACAATCGAAGCACGAATATATCTCCGGCGGTTCTACTAATCTTGCGGCCGGTACCACGCGTCCTTCTCTTTCAAATTGTTTTCTTCTTGAGATGCAAGATGATATGGATCATATTGCGAAATCGGTTGCCGATGTCATTAAAATTTCAAAATCTTCCGGAGGCCTCGGCGTGTCGGTATCAAAATTGCGCGCGACCGGTTCGCCGCTCTCTTCGAACAATACGGTCTCGAGTGGGCCTACCCCCTTTGCAAAGATAATGGACACCGCGATTCGCGCCATTCAGCGCGGTGGCAAGAAAGTGGGCGCGCTTGCTTTTTATATGGAGAACTGGCATCTCGACTTCGTTGAATTTATCGACTGGAAGCATAATGCTGGCGATGACTACCTCCGCATGCGAACCGCAAACACGGCCGCTTTTATTTCTGACGAATTCATGCGCCGGGTAGAAGCGGGAGAGATGTGGTATCTTTTTGATCCGAAAGATACCCCAGATCTTTGCGAGCTGTATGGCCGCGCTTTTTCTAAGCGATACGCCGAATATGTCGAAATGGCGGAAGCGGGGCAGTTAAGGATCTTTAAGAAACTCCCGGCGGATGAACTTTTCCGCCGCATGCTTATCTCCCTTCAGACGACCGCCCATCCTTGGCTCACCTGGAAAGATCCGATCAACATTCGAGCGCTCAACAACAACACCGGAACCATCCATATGTCGAATCTCTGCACGGAAATCTGCCTTCCGCAGGATAAGGACAATATTGCCGTATGCAACCTTGCGTCGTTAAATCTCGCCGCCCACATCCAGCAAAAGCAGGTCAATTGGGGCAAACTTGAGGAGAGCGTGCGCCTTGCTATTCGCCAGCTCGACAATCTTATTGATATCAATATATTGCCGATTGAAGAGGCGGCGCGTTCAGACCGCGAAAATCGCGCGGTGGGGCTCGGTGTCATGGGTTTCTCTGATGCGCTCGAACAGCTCGGCATGTCATATGACAGCGAGCATGCCTGGAACTTCGCCGATCGCATTTTTGAATTCATTAGTTACATGGCAATTGATGAGAGCGCGAACTTGGCCGCAGATCGCGGAAGCTATAAACATTTCCAAGGTTCCGGCTGGTCTCAAGGCTTGGTGCCGATAGATACCTTGAAGCGGCTTGAGGATGAACGCCACTCGGCGCTTGAGATTTCGCCCGAAAGCAAACACAAGGGACTCAATTGGAATTTGCTTCGCGAAAAAGTTCGCAAAGGCATGCGGAATGCCACGCTCATGGCGGTCGCACCAAATGCAAACATTGGTCTCGTTGCGGGGACTACTCCCGGTATCGATCCACGCTTTGCCCAGGTATTTGCGCGCAACAAAATGTCAGGCAAATACATGGATATTAACCACAACCTCGTGAAAGATTTGAAGAATATGGGAATTTGGGACGAGGTAAAGGAATCGGTCATTCGCGATCAAGGCGACATTTCAAATATTGCGGACATTCCGCACCATCTTCGCGACATATACAAAACATCGTTTACCACATCGCCTTACGCTTTTATAGAAGTTGCGGCACGCGCGCAGAAATGGGTTGATCAAGCGCTCTCTCGAAACATGTATCTTGAGACACGCGATATTGATGAGGCGGTCAAAATTTATCTTGCGGCTTGGAAAAAAGGCGTCAAAACTACGTACTACCTCCACATGAAGCCGCGGCACACTGCTGAACAGTCGACCATCAATGTGAATAAGGCAGAAAAGATCGGCAAGCGCGGGTTTGCGGCTGTCTCTGCCGCTGCAGCAGCTGCTCCGGAGCCGCAGGCTACACCGCAGCCGATTTCAGTTCCCGCCTTTACTCGCGTGGCGGAAGAAGCGGCGCAAAATGCTCCCACACAGGAACCTTTGACGTCATCTATTTTTACTGCGCCCGCTGAAGTATCGGTATCGATTCTTGCTCCGGTCATGATAGTGCCGACCTCGGTAGTGGCCCCCGTTTCAATGGTGGTGGCGTCAGAGCCAGCGACACAGGCGAAACCGGAGGCCTCAAAAGAAGCACCACTTGTCTGCCCGATAGATCCGGCAGATCGGGCGCAATGCGACAGCTGCCAATAGTTCTGTCTTCTTTATTAATCTAAGTCACACCTTATGCTTTTAGGAAAAGCCTCGCCAGAGGACATGAATTTGCATCCCATGAAATATCCGTGGGCGTATCAACTGTATAATCAAGCGGTGCGAAATACTTGGTTTCCACACGAAATTGCCCTTAAGGAAGATTTGCAAGACTGGTCAAAAATGACCGATGATGAGCGACATGCGGTTACTTTTCTTATGGGATTTTTTAATCCTGCCGAGCTTATCGTAAATCGCTCGATCGCCCTTGGGATTTATCCGTATCTCAAGTCCCCCGAATGCCATCTTTATTTGGCAAAACAAATGTGGGAAGAAGCAAATCACTGCGTTGGATTTGAATATGTTCTTGAAACATTTCCCTTTGATCGCGAAAAGATTTTCAATCTCCACCTCGAGACGCCTACCATGCGAGCGAAAGAAGACTACATCAACCGCTACATGAAGCGCATGACCGACGAACTCCTTGACATTACGACGACGGAAGGGAAAAAAGATTTCATTCGCAATTTGGTCGCCACTAACATTGTTATGGAGGGCATTTGGTTTTACTCGGGCTTTATGGTGGTGCTCTCATTCCGTCAGCGTAACCAGCTTCGCAATTTTGGTTCGATGATCAATTGGGTGCTCCGGGACGAAAGCCTGCATCTTCAGTTCGGCATTAATCTCATTCACAATATTCTTGAAGAAAACCGCGAGTTGCTGACGCCTGATTTTGCCGCAGAAATACGAGATATTATTATACAGGGCGTTGATCTCGAAGTAGCCTACAATCAAGATCTTTTCCCGCGAGGGATTCTCGGATTGAACGCCGATTACGTAAATCAGTATGTGAAATATGTAACCGATCGCCGTCTTGAAGAGATGGGACTCGGCAAACATTACAAGGTGACCAATCCGGCAAAATGGATGAGTGCGGC
>MHRI01000019.1:0-555 GCA_001820935.1 Candidatus Taylorbacteria bacterium RIFCSPHIGHO2_01_FULL_51_15
ACGTACGGAAATTTTTCGCCTCCGTTGATCATGACGCGTTGCTACACATTATCGAGCGACATATTTGTGATCCGGATATCCTTTTGCTACTTAGAGAAATCATAAATAGTTTTCATGGCATTGAGCATGGGAAAGGGCTTCCACTTGGTAACCTCACCTCCCAACTTTTGGTGAATGTGTACATGAACGAGTTTGATCAGTACATTAAACATACGCTCAAACTTCGATACTACATCCGGTACGCCGATGATTTTGTGATTCTACATCACGATAAGGGTGCACTTCGAAATATTTTGCTTGACCTCGAGCGTTTTCTAATGGAACAACTAAACCTCAAGCTTCACCCCGGTAAGGTCTCCATTGAAACAGTAGCGTCTGGTGTTGACTTTTTGGGTTGGGTGCATTTTCCTGACCATCGAGTTTTGAGAACCGTGACTAAGCGGAGGATGTTGAAACGAGTGGTGACTTCGGAGAAAGAGGAAGTGGTTTCATCATATCTTGGTTTGCTTGCACACGGTAACACTTTTTCTTTACGCGAGAAACTACTATCTCTTG
>MHRI01000019.1:570-6510 GCA_001820935.1 Candidatus Taylorbacteria bacterium RIFCSPHIGHO2_01_FULL_51_15
TGACGAATTTAAAAAGATCGAAATCACCGTGGGGAAGATCCTCTCGGCGGAGAAGGTGCAGGAGACGGATAAGCTGCTGAAGCTCATGGTGGATTTTGGGGTAAAACAAAATCCCTCCACGCCTCCGAAGGCGGTCCCTCGTACCGAGGCTGTACACCTTTCGCATTCGAAGATGAATGCTCAAGGTCTTGCGAAGCTCCAGGTATTCGCTTCTCACCCTTTTGCAAAGGGAGAAGCAGACACCCCCCTTACTCCCCCCTCTAAAGAGGGGGGAGAGCAGACATCGCCAGAAGGCGATGTGCGGCAGATTATTTCGGGGATTGCAGAGCACTTTCCTCAACCGGTGACGCTCGTCGGGAAGAAATGCATGTTCGTCACCAATCTCGAGCCGCGGACCATACGTGGTCTCGAATCAAACGGCATGCTACTGGCGGTTTCAACCGAAGATGGGAAATTCAGCCTCCTTGAGCCGAATGACTCAATACCCGAAGGTACCAGAGCGAAATAGTGGTGTAAGTATCGAATATCAGTCGACGACTATTACACAAATTTCGAATATCGAAAATGAAAGAGTTTTAGTATTGAATATTCAAGATTAGATATTTCTCGATATTGGGTATTCGAAATTATGGATTTTCTACGCTATCTCGACCCAGAGTTCCTCATTGCCACCTTAGGCCTCTCCGGCATCTTTGCAATTGTCTTTGCCGAATCGGGCCTGTTCTTCGGATTCTTTCTCCCCGGGGATTCGCTCCTCTTTACCGCCGGTCTTCTCGCTTCGGAGGGCTATTTCAGCGTATGGGTGCTTTGGGTAGGATGCATGCTTTTCGCCGTGCTTGGAGACAGCGTCGGCTACGCATTCGGTAAGAAGATTGGCCCGAAGTTATTCACCCGCGAAGATTCTTTGTTTTTTCACAAGAGACATGTGCTCCGCACGCAAAAGTTTTACGAGCGGCACGGAAAGAAAACCATCATCCTCGCGCGATTCGTGCCGATCGTGCGAACCTTCGCTCCCATTCTCGCCGGGGTGGGACAAATGGAGTATCGCGTATTTCTCACTTATAACTGCCTAGGGGGGGCGCTCTGGTCCACACTTCTCATTTTTCTCGGATTCGGGCTTGGACACGCCATCCCCGGAGTCGAGCGCTATCTTGCGCCGATCGTACTTTGCATTATCGGATTCTCATTTCTTCCCATATTCTTCGAATACTGGAGGGGAAGGCGCTCCACAGACCCCAAAATGCCGAACTCTAAGGTATAATATAGAGTGCGGGGACTCGATAAGTAGAAGTACCTCTGGAGTTCGCGCGCGTTGCCCCGCTTCACTACGGCACCGCATCGTCTACCCTTTCATACACATGAGCACACCTACCCACGATATTCGATCTCGCGTCTTTCATCAATTTTTTCCGCCGCCGAGATTTCTCGAGATGCCAGCGATTGGGTTAGACATATCTGACAGCGCAGTGACGGCCCTTGAGCTTGTGCGCCGCAAGGGCTCCTTTGCCGTCGGGAGATACGGTCGCCGAGCTCTCCCGCAGGGAAGCATTTTAGGGGGCTACGTGCACGACCAAGCGGCGGTCGTGGCGGAACTCTGCAAACTTCGAGATGAACTCGCACTCGATTTCGTTAACGCGTCTCTCTCCGAAGAGAAGGCCTATCTCTTTAAAGCGAATATCCCTCGCGTCAAAAGGAAAGAGATGCGCGAAGTTATTGAATTCAAGCTGGAGGAAAACGTCCCCATTCCCGCAAGCGATGCGATATTCGACTACACGCTCATCAGCGAGGCGGGGCACGAGGCACCCGATCACTTGGACGTTGGGGTGACGGTACTTCCTAAAAAAGTGGTTGAAACATACGCCGAGCTTCTTGCCGCCGCGGATCTTATGCCGCTTTCCTTCGAAACTGAAGCGCAGGCTATTGCCCGAGCTCTCGTCGCGAGAGGGGATCGAGGAACCTACCTTATTGTCAATTTCGGCGAGAGTAAGACAGGGCTGTTCATTGTGAGTGAAGAGGTCGTGCACTTTACCTCAACGGTCGCGATTGGAGGGGCGCACATTACCGAAGCGATAGGCAAGTCCCTTTCTATCAGCAAGGAAGAGGCAAAGTCTTTGAAGACCAATCATGAGGCTTTCAAAGACAGAAAAGGCACAGAACTCTTTCCCTCTCTTCTCAACACGCTCTCGGTGCTGAAAGATGAAGTGAGTAAATTGTCGATCTATTGGCGCACGCACAAAGACCCGGCAGGTGAACTTGGTAAGAAGATACAGCGTATTCTCCTTTGCGGTCGTGATTCTAGTCTCGTTGGTTTCGCCGATTACCTTTCACTGGCGCTACAAACGCCGGCGCACGTTGGGAATGTGTGGTGCAACGCGTTTTCCTTTGAGGAGTACATTCCTCCGCTTTCGCGCGATGAATCACTGGATTACGCCGCGGCCATAGGACTCGCGATGTCGAAAGGACACTAGATCAGATGATGAATAATGAAGTAAGGATTATGAACAACATACGCTTCGTGATTCGTATATTTGTACAGATACGTACTTCGTACACCTATGTTTAATCTTCTTCCAAAAGCCGAAAAAATAGCCATCCGTCGCGAGTACAGAGTACGGCTGGTTATCATTATCCTCTGGTCTTTGTTCGTGACATGTAGCATCGCCTCAATTCTCCTCTTGCCCTCGTACCTTCTCTCTTCGCAAAAGGAAGAAGCGGCAGAGAAACGTTTCGAAACGCTGCTTGCAAATGCGCAGCGCACCAGCGGTGAAGATCCCTCCGCCTTGCTTAGCGACGCGAAATCTCGCCTCGAGCTCCTTAGCCATAAAGCTCCCGACGTATTCTTGCACGACGTCGTTGTGCAAACCGCCTCTCTTAAAACAGAGAGAATCTCCCTTACCGGCATCTCGTTTTCCGACGCAGGTGAGAAAGGAAGGCAGATTGGCGTCACGGGGGTCGCGAAGGATCGCTCAGCGCTCCTCACATACGTCAAAGCACTGGAACATTCAGGGTTATTCAAGAGTGTGGAAGTCCCCATTTCGAACTTCGCGAAGGATGTAGATATTGATTTCTCACTTCGAGCCACTGCCTCGTTTTAACGCTCTGCCATGACCACGCACACCATAAGTAAGAAGAATAAGGAACTTCTCCTCATCACACTGCTTCTCAACATCGCGGCAGTCGGTTTTCTTGCGCTCCTCTTTATCGAGGTGAAGACTAAGAATGAGCACATCTCGACGCTCATTAATGAAATCGAGGCTGAAGCGGCAAAAGAGAGCACGAACCAATCGGTAAAGGCTCTCATTGAGGAGACCGCTCCACTGCTCGCCGAGCTTCGAGGATATATGGTTGAAAAAGAGGGCACCGTGTTCTTCATCGAGCTTCTCGAGAAAGAAGGCGAGAGTGTCGGTGTCTCCGTTGACATCACTTCGGTTGAGAAAGTCCCCCTTGAGGGCGCGTCCAAGATTGAGGGCCTTCGTGTAAGATTAAAGGGGAATAGCACCTGGCTCGGGGTCGTTCGTTTCCTCGGACTCCTAGAACTCCTGCCTTATGAAGCTCGAGTGGAGCAAGCAGTCATCTCGCGAGCAGAAGTGGCCGGAAGCCCTTGGCGTATCGATCTATCACTTCACGTTCTTACAGAGAAATAATATGAAAATCTCTCCAGCCACAAGAATCGCCTTCGGAAAGGTATTCAAGCATATGCGACCCAAATACGAGTCAGCGCATTTCGGGCGCGACGCCCTCTTCGATTGGAAAATAGTTGTCTTCGCCTTCCTCTTCCTCAATATCCTCGCCGTCGTCATGAGCGTGTTCGTCTACAGAGAAGTCAACCAAGGGGAAATCTTCCTGGTAGATAAAAAAGAACCCATCTCTCTGCACACATTCAACAAATTCGAGCTTGAAAAGACGGTGGCTTTCTTTAAGGAAAAAGAACTGCGTTTTCAAGCACTAAAGCTTAAAGGGCCCCTGACCGCCGATCCGTACGTTCCAAAAGCTACTTCCAAGAAGTAGTGCGGGTCGTCGTTCGATGCTATCATGCTGCCACCGAAGGAAGACATATGTACAGCGCCACTCTAGGGAGAAAAGTACGCCCTTGTAGTTTAATGGATAAAACTGCGGACTTCTAAGCCGCTGATGGGTGTTCGATTCACCCCGAGGGCAATGAGCAAAGCGAAATGACCGAGAGGAGGTGCGGGACACCTCCGTGGGTGAATCGAAGCCTGTTTGAGCATACTTTCCGAATTTAGCTCGATACATTCGGAAAGTATCCAAACAGGGGACAGCTCCTGTAAGGAGAGATTCACCCCGAGGGCAATATGAACGGTGTTGATATCTCGCTTCGCTTGACGAACGCGTGGTGTTACACTGTAAGGAAAGGTCTTTATTTAAGCAGAGTGTTATTAGCTAACGTGAAAAGGATATGAAGGTATTACATATCGTTTCTTTTATTCTCCTCGTGGTCGGCGGTCTTAACTGGGGTCTTGTCGGCGCGTTCGACTATAACCTCGTCGAAAGTCTCCTCGGCTCTTGGCCGGCAGTCGAAAAGGTTGTCTACATTTTGGTGGGCCTCGCCGCGATCGAAGCAGTCGTGATGCACAAGAAAGAGTGCAGGGAGTGCGTTTCGAGTGCATCCTCCCCCGCCAGCGCAATGTAAACTCGCGACTTGTAGTGCTTCGCAAACCCCGCTTCGTTTGAAAGCGGGTTTTGCTTTTATGCGAAGATACCTATAACGTGTGGACGGTGCAGGGCTCGAACCTGCGACCCCCTCAGTGTAAATGAGGTGCTCTACCAACTGAGCTAACCGTCCGACCCCTACGCAAATCATCTCACTCCTCGTCACAGCTTAGCCGATTTATCACCACCAATCAATCTTGCCGTATACTTAGGGAACGGCACCTTTTTTTGCCTCGCACACCATGGAACATCAACCGATTCAGGACCCTGCCACTAAAAGACTTACCGCGATCGTGCCCGCGTACAATGAGGCGGAGCGAATTGATAGCGTGCTTTCGGTGCTCTGTGAATTTCCTCTCTTTCGCGAAATCATCGTCGTCGATGACGGATCAACGGATGCGACATTTGACGTGGCGAGAAAGTGGAGCAAGGCGCGCGTGGTGAAGAATGAGTTTAATCGTGGCAAAGGATTCGCAATGGACTTTGGGGTGTCACTCGCGAAGGAAGATACCATTTTTTTCTGCGATGCGGATGTGCGAGGACTTTCCCCCCACATCATTGAAGAAATCACCGCGCCCGTGCTTAGGGGGGAGGTTGATATGTTCGTCGCCATGCGACGACGGCGCATATATGAGTTTGCCCACGCTATTCTGCGTATCATTCCACTCCTTGGCGGAGAGCGGGCCCTTACAAAGGAGTTGTGGCGCAAACTTCCCGCGTACTATAAACACGCGTTCAGAGTTGAAAGCGGACTCAATTTCTACGCGAATCATTTTGGAAAAGGGTTCCGATATAAGGTGTTCGACGAACTGACGCAGGTCATCAAGGAGCGAAAGTATGGGTTCTGGATAGGAGTAAGCGAACGGCTCTCTATGTGCTACGATATCCTGCTCGCTCATCTGTACTTTCACCTCATCGATGCTCCGCGCATACGGCGCCGAAGGGTTGCGAGGCGAATATGAAACGGCTTACTCTTATCATACACGGGAGCGTACAAGGCATTTTCTTCCGCACATTCGTAAAGGAGCGCGCGCGGAAGCTCGCTCTTACCGGTACGGTTCGAAACGAACCTAAGGGTTCCGTGGAGGTCATCGCCGAAGGAGAAGAGAGCGCCTTGCGAGTGTTCCTCCGCGCAGTCTCAAAGGGATACCCACCTGCGCGCGTAGCAAAAATCGAAGAGAGATGGGCGGAAGGAACAGGAGCTTTTTCGGACTTCAATATTCTATACGACTAGAACTCACTTCAAACATGACTCGCGCACCCATCACT
>MHRI01000020.1 GCA_001820935.1 Candidatus Taylorbacteria bacterium RIFCSPHIGHO2_01_FULL_51_15
ACAATTATCGACGACATGTAGCATCGAACTTTCATGGCTTTAGAAGGGAAAATTGGAGAGAAAATACAAGCGGCAGCTGCCGAAAAAGCCTTTCAAGAGCGAATGGCCAAAGTTCCTGACTCGCGAGCACGCTATAATGCTTTGACTGCGGAGGAAGGGGATTTGATTTTGGAGGCGAACGCGTTCGAAGGTGACTCTGGTAACGCAACGTATGGCTATGAACGTGCTGAGGATAAACTCCGTGCTTTTAAAAAGGCAAAAAGCACCATCGATACCGCATACGCGACCCATGGGGAGGAGTTAAAGACTCTTGGTATCGAAGATAAGACTTCTTTCCTAAAATCCGACACCTTCAAGGGAGAACCGGAAGTTGTTGACTACGAAGAAAAGCGCGAGAAGCTTCGTGGTGCGGTTAAAGAGTTGCGGCCCCGCCGTGCAGGTATTGTGTCTAAAATCCCAGGTCTTAATTTCCGTGGGGGCAAGAAGAAAAAGACCGATATTGCCGGGCAAGAGGAAAAAAGTCCACGTGATAAGGCATTTGAGGCGGCCGAGGACAAGCGTACCGCTTTACGGGGGGAAGTCACAGCTATTCGTGCCGAGAAGGAAAAGGAGCGGCGTTTCCTCATTGACGCATGCAAGGAGAGGCTTCTAAAAGAGGGCTCAGAGCTTGATAGAGTACGGAGGGGGCTCGTTCTTAATTTTCATCACTTCTCTTCGGTAATGGACGAGTCACACCAGCTTGCCTATGGAGCACAAAGGAATTCCCCAAACAAAAAGTACCAATATAAGTTTGGTGGAACTGCGGAGATCTTCTCCAAGAAATACGGCGATGACTTTGGTCAGGATATTGTCGAGCAAGCGCTTGTGGAGATTTGGACGGATGGTAAGGCTGTCATAGAGCCAATCCTAAAATCAGCTCGAGAGCTGAAAGAGCCAACTCTAGAGAAAGAAGGTAACGTCATAGCTGGCGAGATTGGCGGTTTTGTGCACTTTGAGCGTTGGAAGGCAGAAGCGGACAGAATTAAAAAAGACCAAGAAAGCGTGACTGCCTCGGTCGCAAAAATTTCAAAGGAAAGGACGGAACTGGAGCAGACGATTCAGCACAAGGAGGGGGCTCGTGAAGAAATCGCAAGAGTTCTCTCCGCAATGGAACAGATAAGTAAGGAAATTCCAGCGGAAGACCTTAATCGATATTGTGTCGCTGATAGGCAGGGTATCTTTTCGGGCGGGTACGGTAGAAATAAGCAGAATCTGCTTGCTTTGCAAGAAAGTCTTGCTGCCAAGGAAAAGGAAGAAAAGGACGCTAGTGCAGTCTTGGAGCAAAAGAGAAAGGACGGACGGCCACTTCTTTTTGGCAAAAAAGAGTACGATGAATCTCTTCGTACATTGCAAGATACATACAACACAGCGTACAACGCAGTTAAGGATCTGAAGGCTCGAGTGGAAAACGAGAGAGATTTCACAAACTCGCTCGAAATGAAGCCGATGCGATACCATAGCCTATCTGTTTTTAAGTATAACGAGAGATTGCGGTACGAGTTGCTCGGCGGGTTTCATGGCGGCTACGGAGATGGCTGGTCGGGAACGATTTCAAAGCTGGTTGACGCGATAGAGACTACCTACAAGCAGAGGCAAGAAAGAGAGCTTACCAGTTTTGATTTGGATGCGCAGCGAAAGCATTTAGAGGAGTCTACAGCCGCCCTTAAGGACCTTGAAACCAGAGCTAAGATGCTTCCCAATTTCCTGAAGGGGGCGCAGGAAGCACTTACACATGCACAGGAAAATCTGCAGGAATTTGCCAAGCAACGAACGGCATTAGTTTCCAAGGCGCGTGGATGGTAGATAGGCGGGTTTCCTACGGAATCAGATCATGTCTCCATTCACCAAAAAAGTCTTCGCGGTAGTTAAAAACATCCCGAAGGGGAAGGTGCTCACCTACAGGGAAGTTGCGAAAAAGGCGGGCTCACCCCGCGCTTTTCGGGCCGTTGGCTCAATCCTCAAGGGAAACTTTGACCCATCAGTCCCTTGCCATCGCGTCATTAAAAACGACGGCACTCTCGGAGACTATAACCGAGGCGGGACTTCTCAAAAACAAAAAATCCTTACCGCCGAAGGCGTGCGACTCATTTAGCATCGTAGGCACGGCCGTGCTTACAATGCTAAAAGTGTCTCGCATCGTTGACTCCGAGAAATTCTCGGGATTTTCGTTTGTGCCCTTCCATTAATCCTAGCCGCCTTGGATTCAAGACAACTTTGTGATAGTTTTCGATACAGATATGGAAACACAAACTACAACCCCTAAGAAAACACGAAAGCGGATGCGATCCTCTGATCTTCACAAACAGCCTTTGGTTCGCTTCCAGGTGGAAGTCCTTTCGAGGAATCTCCCTAGGTACGAAAAGGCCATGGCTATGGCTGGTCTTCCCACAAAGCGCGCACTCGTTGACTACGCGCTTGCAGTTCTGGAATGGATGATCGAGGAGACGGAACTCGGAAGGACTGTTGGCTCCTGGCGAAAAGATGTGGGCTTTGTTGAGCTTTGCACGCCTGCTCTCGCGAGTGTCCGAGCGATTGCCAAGGTGGAGCAAGCCGAACAACCTGCACAGTGGTCTCATTGGGAAATATGAAAACCGGAGAGAATTTCTTAGCGACCCTTTTCCCGCAGTGCCCCTCATCACTGCGGCTTTTTTATTGACAAGAACAAAAAATCCTTACCGCCGAAGGCGTCCAACTGATTTAGCACGGAAGCACGGCCGTGCTTACATGCTAAAGGGATCCATTTCTTTTCTAACCCCTCCTTGGCGACATATTTTCCGCATTTACGTCATTTTCCTTTGGTGCATACCATGCACAAAAAAGACGAGTGTGCATGGAACACTCGCCGTGTTTGCTCTAGGCAGAGCCAGACCCCTGGTCGGGGAATTCGGTCTTGATGTCTCTAGCTGCGAGGATAATGACAAAAACGCAGTTTCTCCGACACCAATTCAGGACGCAGCCGCCATGTCGGCCGCGCACGCCCCCTAGTCCATTCGACGACCGCGATTGCTCGCCTTTGCTCTGACCGAAACAAGTCGGCAACCATTGGTTGCCGCGACCAGTATTGGTACCTCTGGGGAGGCCTCCCTGGCGACCATGTGCGCCCGGGAATTTCACTAGAGCAAAACTGCGTGCAGTATAGCACTCTTTCTGACGTCTGTCCAGCTCATGTAGGTTTTTGCTTCAACGCGACGCCGACTTCTTTGTTACATCAAAATACGCTAAGATGAACGAATGACCGTTGCAGAAGTCCGAGAGAAATATCTTAAATTCTTTAAGCAGCGGGGGCACACCATCATTCCTTCTGCTTCACTTGTACCGGAAAATGATGCTTCGGTACTTTTTACGACTGCAGGCATGCAACCTTTTGTGCCGTACCTTTTGGGAGAACCGCATCCTGCCGGAAGGCGTCTCGTAAATATACAGAAATGTATTCGCACCGGCGATATTGATGAAGTCGGCGACAATACACATCTCACTTTTTTTGAAATGATGGGAAATTGGTCTCTTGGTGATTATTTCAAAAACGAGGCGATTGCGTGGAGCTACGAACTTCTTACCTCCAAAAAGGAGGGGTTCGGGCTTGATCCAAAACGCTTGTACATAACAGTTTTTGAGGGTAACGAAAATGCGCCGCGAGATGAGGAATCGGCAAAAATATGGGAGAAGGTTGGGGTTCCCTCAAATCGCATCTACTTCATGCCGGCCTCAAAAAATTGGTGGGAGGCTGGGCCCAGTGGTCCCTGTGGACCTGATACCGAAATGTATTATGACCTTACTGAAAATGGATTGGGAGATTTGACGCAGACACAGTTTCTGGAAGCTGATGTTAAACAACAGATTGTTGAAATTTGGAACAATGTGTTCATGGAGTATTTGAAGAAGGGTGGAACGGTAGTTGGCAAATTGCCCCAGAAGAATGTAGATACTGGAGCAGGGTTAGAGCGTTTTTGTGCTGTGCTACAAGGGAAGAAAAGCGTGTTTGAAACAGACGCGTTTACCCCAATTATGCGAAAGCTGAATGAACTTTCACCAAATGGCGAGCCGCGCGCCAAAAGAATAATCGCGGATCATCTTCGCGCCGCGGTTTTCTTGATTGCGGATGGAATAACTCCCTCAAATACTGACAGAGGGTATGTGCTGCGTCGCCTTATCCGTCGGGCGGTGCGATTTGGAAAGCAACTCGGGCTCAAAACCTCGGATTACAGTACGCTTGCCGAACTCATCAGCACACTGCACGGAGGGATCTATTCTCAAATTCTTGAGAATTTGAGAATGATTGCTAAGGAAGTGCTTCCTGACGAGGTTAGGGCATTCGAGCTGACACTCGAGCGTGGGATGAAAGAATTTGAGAAGGGAACTGAACCGTTCATTCTGTTTACTTCATATGGCTTTCCGATTGAACTGACGAGAGAACTGGCCGCGGAGAAGGGGCGGATACTGGACGAAGCTAAATTTGCTGACGAAATGGCAAAGCATCAAACTCTCTCGCGCGCCGGGGCGGAGAAGAAATTTAAAGGAGGGCTTGCAGACACGAGCGAGATGTCGCTCCGGTACCACACCGCCACACACCTCCTTCATCAAGCGCTTCGAGACGTGCTCGGATCGGAGGTTCGGCAGAAGGGAAGTAACATCACTCCCGAGCGGCTTCGTTTTGACTTTGCCTTCCCGCGCAAAATGACGGAGGAAGAGAAAAAGCGAGTGGAGGATATCGTAAACGAAAAGATACGCGCGAAGCTCCCGATGCAAAGGGTGGTCTTGCCGCTTGAAGAGGCGAAGAAAACGGGCGCCTTGCATTTCTTCGGAGAAAAATATGGGGATGAAGTCTCGATATATTACATTGGAGATTCACTCGAAACCGCGTACTCAAAGGAATTTTGCGGAGGGCCGCACGTCTCGAATACCGAGACCTTAGGGACCTTTAAGATCGCGAAGGAAGAGGCGGTGAGCGCCGGTGTGAGACGGATAAAAGCGGTACTGAATAACTAATAACATATAACTTAATCACTGAATAACATGGGACTGGATTTCTTCGCCGTGGTGGCGGGAATGATAAGAATGGGTTATTCAGTTATTTGTTATCCAGTTATTTGTTATACTGTCGGTATGTCCCTCTTCTCCAAAGAAAAGGAAAGTGATGTCGTCGCTCTCTTCGACGTGGGGAGCGGGAGTGTCGGAGGCGCGATCGTCCACACTGCGAGAGCGCATCCGCCGACGGTACTCTATAGCTTCCGAAGCGACATCCCATTTCAGGAAGAAGCCGCCGGATCTCGCCTGCTTTCACTTATGCTCCGCACCCTCTCGCAGGTGACGCAAACACTGCTGCACGAGGGGTTTGACGCCGCGGGTTTCGGTACACATCGACCAAGGGTGCGGGAAATATTTATTTCTCTCTCCGCCCCGTGGGTGCTTTCCAGGACATCGACTTTGCGGCTCCGGAATGAAGAGCCAATTCCTATCACGCGCGACGTCTTTAGCTCGCTTCTCGAACACGGAGAGCAGGATGAAGATGGTTCCACCAAACACGCGCTCCCCAAGGGAAGTGTCAGGATTGAGCAAAAGCTCATAAGGTCAGTGCTGAACGGTTATGAGACTGCTTCTCCCTATGGGAAAAAAGCGCGCGAGGCGGAGTTTTCGATATTTGGAAGTTTCTCGGTGCCCCATGTCACCGAGAGGATTTCCGACGGTGTAACAGAGCTTATGCACCCGAAGCATGTAAGTTTCCATTCATTCGCGCTTGTGGCCTTTGCCGCGCTTCGGGAGCTCTACCCGGACGAAGCGGACTTCATACTGGTGGACGTGAGCGGGGAGCAGACGGAGCTCGCGGTTGTCAAGAATCATGTGCTCGTGGAGACCGCCACTTTCCCGTTTGGGAAAAATAAACTCTTTAGAGTCGTGGGAAAGGAGGGGACAATGCCACCGTCGGGAGCGGCCTCACTTTTTAAACTCTACGCGGAGAATAAAGGGGCGGGGCGTCTCTTCGAACGCTCGAAAAAACTTTTTCAGATTGCCGAAGCAAAGTGGCGGGAGCAGTTCTCGAAAGCGCTATCGAGTGTGAGCGAGGGACTTTTTCTTCCCGGGACTATTTTCCTTACGGCTGATGACGATGTTATGCCGCTATTTGAGAGCGCCATCGCGACCGGGGATTTCGGCACGTTTACTCTTTCGTCGGCCCCCTTTCGGACGATCGAGATAACGAGTGAGCGGCTCGGCACGCTCGTCACATGGGGCGCGTCTGTGGTTCCCGATCCATTTATTGGGCTCATTTCGGCGTTTATAAATCACCTAAGTCGCGAGTAAACCCCCACACCTTGACCACAGGGCATTAAATCCTGCGGTAGGGAAGACCCGATCCTTATGCACAAGCGCAGGGCATTTCACACAAGGTGTGGGGGTAAATCACGAAGAAAACGTTCCCACCTCTTATTCTCCCTTTCCTAAAGGGAGTGGCTCATTCTGATGATGCCGAGGGATTTCTAAAATCCTCCGTCCTCGCCCGAACAAATTTTGCGGGGCAAAACTTGCGCGGGCGAGAAGACTCGGCCACCTCCTTTATCCGCCAGCTGGCGGAAAGGAGGAATTCAGACCATTCCTCGGGAGGTGTGAGTAGTTACCTCAAACTATTGCGAAATGCGACGCGTATAGTACAATCTACCTATGCCGAAAAATGTGCTTCATGACATTATGACTAAGGAACAACGATCGATTCGAGAGGTGCCGCTTCCGCAGGGTCGCCGAGGAGGCGTTCCTGACCAAATCGAGGATCCTGTGCTCTATGAGCGTGAAGAAATCGAGGAGGAGACGCCACCGCGAGGACCTTCTCGCTTTCGCCGAATACTCCTCTGGGGGGCGACATTTTTCCTCCTCTTTCTTCTTGGATTCGCCTTTTCGGTGAGCTTCACGGGCGCCACTCTTACAGTGAGTCCCAAAACGGAGACAGTTTCGATTGACCATGAGTTTACCGCCTCAAGACTTCGTGACGCCAAGCTTCGGTTTGAAGCACTGGAAATAAGCGAGACTGCGGAGCTTCTCATCCCCGCCGACACGGAGAAAAAGCTGTCCGAAAAGGCGACCGGCACTATTGTGATTTACAATAATTTCTCCGATAAACCACAGCGACTTATCAAAAATACCCGATTCGAAACCCGTGAAGGGCGCATATATCGGATCGGAAGCTCCCTCACTATCCCCGGGAAAACCGGCAAGGGAGGCAGTTTCGTCCCAGGAAGCATAGAGGCAGTCGTAACGGCTGACTCTCCGGGTGCGGAGTATAATATCCCGCTTTCCGACTTTACCGTGCCAGGCTTTAAGGGTGATACGGCTCGATACACGGGTTTCTACGCCAAAAGCAAAACGCCGATGACGGGAGGTTTCGAGGGAGTGGTAAAGACCCCATCGGATGCCGCGCTTAAGACGGCTAGAGCCTCTCTTCAAGAAACTCTCGCGAAAAAAGTTGCCGCGAAGCGCGAGGATCTTGTTCCTCCCGGATACATCCTCTTTGACGGGGCGCATATTCTAGAAGGCAAATCCGAGCTTCCCTCCGAAGGGCAGGGCGGCCTCGCCCTCGTGCGCGAGAGCGTGACGGGCGCGGCATATGTGTTCAAGCGCGATGATATCGCTGGTGTGCTGGCGAGCACCGTACTCCCCTCCGTAAGCGGCGTTCCCGTGGAAGTACCGGAACTTGGTAAGCTCGCGTTTACACTGCGCGACACACCAAGCGGAGATCCCCGAGAAGCGAATACTCTTCGTTTCTCGCTCGCGGGAAAAGCGAACATTGTGTGGCTCTACGACGAGACAAAGCTGAAGGAAGCCCTCGCGGGAAGGCAGAAGAGCGATCTCGCCGCCGCCCTTAGCGCTTTTCCGGCGATTGAGAAGGTAGATCTCGTTATTCGCCCATTTTGGAGTAAAAGTGTTCCTAAGAATCCAAGAAAAATCTCTGTGGAAAAAGCTCTCCCTAATCCCTCACCGGAAACACCATAAACCCCGCGCCGTCTCCGCTAGGGAGAAAAAGTTGACGCGTAACTCCTTTATTGCTATGATACGGCCCGTTACCACATAATGTCCACAATGAGTTCAAAAGGCATGACCGCCGTTACGGGCGTGGTTGTTGAAGCGCTTCCCGACACGCTGTTCAAGGTAAAACTTGAAGACGGGACGATACTTCTCTCATACCTTGCGGGGAAGATGCGTATGCATCGGATCCGAGTGCTCATCGGAGATCGGGTCACTGTCGAAATCGATCCGTACGGTGGAAAAGGAAGAATAGTAAAAAGGCTCTAGGCATTAGGCACTAGGCTTTAGGTGAAGAGGTTCTCTTTTCCTAGTGCCTAGGGCCTATCTTGCTAATGCCTATGTACCATGAGAGTGAAGGCATCAGTTAAGAAAATTTGCGCGCAGTGCAAGGTCATACGACGTAAGGGTTACGTGTATGTCCTTTGTAAAAGTAATCCGAGGCACAAGCAAAGGCAAGGCTAAGGAAAAAGCTTTGAGGTTCTAGGTTTCAGCTTCTAGGAGAAACTCCTTGGACTGAAAGCTAGAAGCTAGAAGCTAGAAGCTATGAGAATCTCAGGTATCACCATCCCCGATAACAAACGACTCGTGTATGGGCTCCGTATCATCTACGGAGTGGGGCGTTCGCGAGCGGCAGTGATTTTGCAGGATGCGAACGTCGGTCTAGAGAAGAAGGCGAAGGAGCTCACTGCGGAAGAAGAAAACGCGATACGCCGCGAGATAGAGAAGTATCGGATTGAGGGAGATTTGAAGCGGGACATTTCATCGAACATTAAACGCTTGAAGGATATCAAGGCCTATCGTGGAGTAAGACACCTACGGGGACTCCCCGTACGCGGACAGAGAACGAAGACGAACTCTCGAACCCGCCGAGGAAACGTACGTAAAACGATGGGCACAGGACGACGCGCCGCGGAGAAGAAGTAATGGCTCGGCCCGCAGTTTCGGGATTCAGGCTTCTGAATATCGAAACTGCGGATGCTAAGCAGTACCCTGTTAAATCCCGCTTCGCGGGCTTTCGCCAAAGGCGAAAGATTTAACAGGGTGGCGATTTTGACACTCGCAGACTTGCCCGAACAACTTTTCCCCCTAGATCGCACAAATACAACCTACGTAAGCAGTTGAAGAAAAGTTGCACGGGCGAGTAAAAAAGTCAGCCAAAAATCAGCCATGGGAAAGAAACGAATAGTCGCAAAGGGAGAAACAGAGAGCGCGGGAGGCGCGGCTCGAGGGAGCACGTCGAAGAGGCGGCTCCTTTCCCGCGCAGTTTTGAACGTCGAGTCAACGTATAACAACACCCGGCTTTCGCTTAGCGACGAGAAGGGCAATGTGGTAGCGTTCTCTTCCAGCGGAAGTTTGGGGTTTCAGGGCGCCAAAAAGGGAACCCCGTTTGCCGCCGCGAAGGTGGGCGAGGCGATAGCCGCGAAGGCCCAGGCGATGGGCGTCAAGGAGGTGAGCGTGGTAGTCAAGGGAGTGGGCTCTGGTCGTGAGTCATCCATACGAGGGTTTGTGAACAAGGGCTTTTCCATCCTCGGCATCAAGGACGCGACTCCTGTCCCTCATAACGGGCCACGGCCCCCACGCGCACGCAGAGTGTAGCGCAAGACGTGTACCCCCCGTAGGTGAGGCCGATGGAGAAACTGGCACTTACGATATACGATATGAAAATTGGACCACGATATAAAATAGCGAGACGACTTGGACCGGACATCTTTCCCAAGACACAGTCTGCCAAATACGCCCTCCGAGCGGGAAAACCCATGGTTAAGGGCTATGGACGTAGCGAGTTTGGATTACAGCTGAAGGAGAAACAGCGCGCCCGTTTTTTCTATGGGATTGGCGAGCGGCAATTTGCTCGTTACGTCAAGAACGCTATTGCTAAAAAGACTCTACGGGATGATGAAGCGCTTCACCTCCTCCTGGAGACTCGACTCGACAATGTGATTTATCGTCTCGGGTTCGCTCCATCTCGCCAGGCCGCCAGGCAGTATGTGTCGCACGGCCACTTTACGGTAAATGGCGTCCGAGTCACCATTCCATCGTATGCGGTGAGCACGGGAGATCTTATTCGGGTGAGGAAGGGGAGCGAGAAAAGCATCCTCTTTTCGAGCCTCGCGGACAAAGTGCGCGATCATGTAAGTCCGGGGTGGCTTCGATTCGACCTCACGAAGGGCGAGGCGACGGTGGTGGGGATGCCAAGGCTGGTGCGAACCGAACTTCCTTTCAACATCGGGGCGATTCTGGAATTCTATCGAAGGTAGCGCGAGGAAGGGTAGCTCCGCTCCGACTGCACGTGTTATTTGCTTATTCGATAGAAGTAGGGTAGAATAATTTCCCACGTTTCGGCTTTTATATATTAGTAGAGCGTAATTAGAGCGGCGCGGACAACGATTTAGTTCTGAATCCCCGCCCTTAACACTATGTCGGATTTTAACATCGTCCTCCCTTCGAAGCCCCGTATCGTGAAAGATGAGGGCGTGTCCGGAACCTACGAGATAGACGGGCTTTACCCAGGATACGGCCACACGCTCGGAAACTCACTTCGCCGAATTATTCTTTCGTCTCTCCCTGGGGCCGCTATTACTGGCATCAAGATAAATGGCGCTCCGCATGAATTTTCAACTATCGCTGGGGTGAAAGAGGATGCCGTCACACTCATTTTGAATCTAAAGAGGGTGCGTATCTCGATGCACACCGACGAACCGCAGACTCTTACGCTTTCCATGAAGGGTATTAAGGAAGCGAGGGCCTCCGACATCAAGCACCCGGGGCAGGTGACCATCCTTAATGGAGAACAACATATCGCGACGCTGACGGAAAAGAACGCGGAACTCGAGATCGAGATGAAAGTTGAAAAGGGTCTTGGGTACATTCCGAAGGAAGTCCTGCAGAAGGATCGCGTGGAAATAGGGCAGATCACGCTCGACGCGATTTTCTCTCCCATTCGCCGCGTGAATTACGAGGTTGAGAACATGCGCGTGGGCAACCGAACCGATTTCAACCGTCTTCGAATCTTCATTGAAACTGACGGCAGTTTTACTGCAAAGGAGGCGCTTGAGCACGCGATCGGCATCATGATTTCCCAGCTCAAGGCCATCGTGGGTTTTGAGGAGGAAGTGAAGGAGGAAGCGGCCGTGGCGTTGGAGCCTGCCGCGCAGGAAGAGCCGACGCAGAAGCGAGAGATTGATACTGAGCTCCTGAAAACGCGCATCGAGACGATCGGACTTTCTCCGCGCACGGCGAACGCGCTCTCGGGAGCGAATATTCGAACCCTTGGCGGGCTTGTTCGGAAAAAGGAGGAAGACATTCTCGATATAGACGGACTGGGGAGCAAGGGCGTGCAGGAAGTGAAGAAAGTGCTTGCAGGGATGGGAATAACGTTAAAATAACGGAGCGAAGCGGAGTATATTTTACGTTACCCCCTCACTCGAAATTGCAAGACATTTCCCGGGTACAAAGATAGACAGTCAGAGTAACGTTATGTAATTTCGAGTGAGGGGGTGGCGATTTTTAACACTCGCTCCGCTCGTAAAAAAATCAGCCACATGAGACACGCAAATCGCATAAAGAAATTCGGACGAAAACGGAATCAGCGCGCCGCGCTCCTGCGGTCGCTTTCGCGCGCCTTGATAAAAGAAGGGCGCGTCAAGACAACCGAGGTGAAGGCGAAGGCACTCCGTCCGCTCGTTGAACGCCTGATCACACATGCTGGGAGTGGCACCATAGCCTCGCGCCGGCTCATACGAGGACGCCTCGGAAATGAGGAAAGTCTTTCTAAGCTTTACAAGGAAATCGGCCCGAAGTATGCTACGCGATCCGGCGGCTATACACGCATCGTTAAGATAGGCAGGCGTCGCTCTGATGGGGCCAGTATGGCGATCATCGAACTGGTATAATCCCGAATTCAGATGCGAATTATCGCGAAGTAGATTCGGGAGATTAGAGTTTTAAATTCGAGTTTGATTAGAGAGTATGAAGCACACTATTGACGCACAAGGGAAGAGGTTAGGGCGAGTCGCGAGCGAGGCGGCCTTGTTTCTTCGCGGAAAGGGCTCTCCTCGGTATACGCCAAACGAGCTTCCCGACGCGTCAGTTGAGATAGAGAACGCGTCCAAGCTCTCCATCACCGAGAAGAAAGGCGGGGAAACGGTATACCGCCGCTATACCGGTTATCCGGGAGGCCTTAAAGCGATGACACTTACTGAATTTATCTCGAAGAAGGGGCACGCGGAACTTCTACGCAAGGTGATACTCGGCATGCTCCCGCGCAATCGACAGCGTTCGCGACTCATTAAACGATTAACCGTTAAGAATTAAGAGAGTCTAGTAGTTAGTAGATGGACTATAGACCAGTCAGGAATTCATATCTATATTCTAAGTACTAGTTACTATATACTTCTTCACATATGGACACCGAAACAAAAAACGAAAGATACATAGAAGCCGTTGGACGCCGAAAAACAGCGACGGCGAGGGTGCGCATCACTCCCGGAGCGAAGCAGTCCCTTCTCATCAACGATCGAGACCTTGAAACCTACTTTAAAACCGAGGAACAACGCAGGGTCGCGCTTGATGCCCTAAGCAAGGGTAAAACTGCCGGAAAGTGGAAAATTACGGCGCTTATCTCGGGCGGAGGCCTCAGCTCCCAATCGGAGGCGCTTCGCCATGGCATTGCAAGAGCCCTCGTCGCTCACGACGGAGAGCTTCGGAAGAAGCTAAAGAAGGCGGGGTTCCTCAAGCGAGATCCGCGAAGCAAGGAACGCCGGAAATTCGGACTGAAGAAAGCGCGCAAATCTCCACAGTGGTCGAAGCGCTAGCGAGCCACTACAGAATGTTCGCGAGAGAGGGAGCTCCTTATCTGTGATATATTTTTTCTATGGGAGAAGATATCGACAAATCGGCGGAGGACGAGATCACTTTCGAGGCGGAGCTGGACGCTGATAATGCCAAGGATCCGGCCGAGATGATCAAGGCACTTAAGGAAAAGCTGAAGCTCTGTAAAAAGGAGCGGCAGGAGTATCTCGAAGGGTGGCAGCGCGCGAAGGCCGACTACGCGAACGCGCGCAAGGATGAGGAAAAATCACGGGCGGAATTCCTGAAGTTCGCGCAGGAAAAACTCATACGAGAGATCATCCCTGCCATGCAAAGTTTCCATAGCGCGTTCGGTAACAAGGTGGCCTGGGAAAAGGTTGACCTTAACTGGCGGATGGGCGTGCAGTATATTTACTCTCAACTGCTCGCGGTGCTTGAACAAAATGGCATTAGCCTTATCGAACCTGCCGTAGGAGAGCCGTTCGACCCCATACGGCACGCGAGCGTAGAGTCAGTGCCCGTGGAGAAGAGGGAGGAGGGGGAGACCGTTCGAGAAGTATTGCAGAAGGGTTTCGCGCTTCATGGTAAAATCATCGAACCCGCGAGAGTGAAAGTAGGGGGGTATCACGAATCTCACTCGAATTGAAGAACGCGAATAACGCGGACTAAATTCGAGGGATTAGCGTCTTAAATTCGCGCTTTTGATTCGAGAGTATGTCTTTAATTTATCAAAAACAATCCGATATCTTTGAAAAAACCGTCAGACGAGGCGGCAAGCTTTTTCTCGTGCGCTTCGTCATTGTTGAGAGATGCGGACAACTGCGCGGTAAGGTCCTCTCCTGCGAGCCGGTAGAGGAGCTTGCGGGATGTACGATGTACGATTTGGGATGTAAGGATAAGAATTATTTTTTGCCGGTACGGAGCAAGGGCACTACGCCAGTCGCAGATACCAAAACCACTGTCGATGAGATTGTCTCTCCCTACACCACACTTGAGTTTTTCATGAGTCAAATGACAAGGGCTCCTTCCTTGTGATAGGCGATATACGCCAACGCCGCGCGACGCTGTTTCGCGGCTCTGCTATTCGCGCACTGTAATTCGCGTTTCTATACGCGCCTTCTGCCGATTAGCGCTAGATTCGTGCAGGATTATTACCATTTGTTTAACCAGCATGGGAAAAATACTAGGAATAGACTTAGGGACCACCTACTCCGCCATGGCGATCATGGAGGGAGGTGCCCCGAAAATTATTGAGAATTCGGAAGGAGCACGAACCACTCCCTCGATTGTCGCGCGGTCAAAGACCGGCGAGCGGCTCGTGGGGCTTCTCGCGAAGCGACAAGCGGTCACGAATCCGAAAAACACGGTGTACACCATCAAACGCTTTATCGGACACACCTTCGATGATCCGGCGGTTCAGAAAGATATCAAGACCGTGCCCTACGAAGTTCGGAAGGCGTCAAATGGCGGCATCGAGGTAAAACTCGGTGACAGGTGGGAGCGGCCGGAAGAAATTTCCGCCAAAATCTTAGGAAAACTGAAGGCGGACGCGGAGGCGCGCCTTGGCGAGAGCATCACCGAGGCTATTATCACGGTGCCCGCCTATTTCAACGATTCCCAGCGCCAAGCAACCAAAGACGCGGGAAAAATCGCCGGCCTCGACGTCAAGCGCATCATCAACGAGCCGACCGCCGCCGCACTTGCCTACGGGTTCAACAAAAAGAAGGATGAGAAGATTGTGGTCTTCGACTTCGGAGGAGGGACTTTTGACATCTCCGTGCTCGAAGTTGGTGATGATGTCATCGAGGTAAAGGCGACCGATGGTGACTCGCACCTTGGAGGGCATGACATTGACCAGAAAATCGTGAATCACCTCGCTGATGAGTTTAAAAAACAAGAAGGCATCGATGTTCGCCGCGACCCTCTCGCCCTACAGCGCCTCGACGAGGCCGCCGAGAAGGCGAAGATTGAACTCTCGACCGCGGTTGAGACTGAAGTGAACTTGCCGTTTATCACTTCTGACGCGAATGGACCAAAACACCTTGTCATTAAGCTTTCCCGATCAAGACTCGAGGAATTGGCGCAGGAATTCATTGACCGAGCGATGACTATCACCAAGCGCGCTATGGAGGCCTCTCCGTTCAAAATAGGCGACATTCATGAGGTGATCATGGTGGGAGGGCAGACCCGAATGCCGATGATTCAGAAGGCGGTGAAGGACTTCTTCAAAAAGGAACTGCACATGGGTGTGAACCCCGACGAGGTGGTGGCAATCGGCGCCGCGATTCAAGGGGGCATCCTCGGAGGCGATGTCAAAGATGTCCTGCTTCTCGACGTGATTCCCCTCAGCCTCGGTATTGAGACTCTTGGCGGTGTCGCGACCAAACTCATCGAAAAGAACACGACGATTCCAACCTCGCGCTCACAGACGTTCTCGACCGCGGCTGACAACCAAACTTCCGTCGAGATACATATCGTTCAAGGGGAGAGGCCGATGACGGCGGACAACAAGTCCCTTGGCCGCTTCGTCCTCGAGGGCATTCCACCGGCGCCTCGCGGCATGCCGCAGGTTGAGGTAACCTTCGATGTGGACGCCAATGGGATTCTTTCGGTCAAGGCGAAGGATAAGACAAGCGGCAAGGAGCAGTCCATCCGTATCGAAGCGAGGTCCGGTCTTTCGAAGGAGGATATTGAAAAGATGAAGAAGGACGCGGAGGTAAATGCCGTGGAGGACGCGAGGAAAAAGGAGGCGGTGGAAGCGAAGAATCTTGCGGAGCAAATGGTCTACACTTCCGAGAAGGCCCTGAAGGATGCGGGGGATAAAGTCCCTGCGGAAATGAAAAAGACTATCGAAGAGAAAATTGCCACGCTTAAAACCGCGATAGGAGGGACCGACGCGGAGAAAATTAAAACGGCTACGCAGGAACTTTCAGCCGAGATTCAGAAGATGGGGCCGCACATGTCGCAAACCAATAACCAAACACCAAACACCAATAACCAATCGCCGAAGGATGAAAAGTCCCCTGAAGGCAACGTCCGCGATGCGGAGACAAAGTGACACAAAATAAGGAGTGAAGCGACTATATTTTGTGTCATCCCCGCGGCGTAGCAGCAGCGAAGTAGTCGTAGACTAAGGCGGGGATCCAGCGTTCTCCCCCCCCCCTTCCTCCTTGGTTGAGCCCGCCCGAACGATTGCTCAGTCGGGCGGGGAGGGGAATAAGGGGTGGTGTGCACATAAAAACAGGCACCTTCCTTATCTATTGGAAAATGCCTGTTGCGATCAAAAGGTATTGGACCGTGATCCGCTAACCTTTACCTTTCCCAGTGTAAAGTACTTCGGCCTGGTATGCCGGCAGACCAAGTGAACGTGCACCCAACGCCCTAGTAGGAGGCGCATTGTCCAGGGCGACTCGGAGGAGCTCAATGGATCTGGAAATCCGATTCTTGAGTCGCTTGTGATACAGACCCCTTTCCACATCCCGGAATCTCTTCAGCTGTGAAATGTCCATGTCAGCCAGCGATTTGGATCGACTCAAGAAATTCCGTGCCTCTTCAGGCCTCTCGTAAAAGCCCCCGATTTCATTACAGATTTCTTCTGCGTCGGTTGTCATTTTAGGCCGTCCTTTCATTCGGCCAGAACTTCGGTATTGCGGTTGACTGGAAAGTATAGTAACTTGTGATTTATACTATGTCAATACCTGTTGAAAACTCCATACGATATACTGATTGGAAATAATGAGGTGAGTACGTTTTCTTTACCCCAGTTAAATACGGCGAAGACGCCTGGCGCTTCGAAGCGCATTTAACGGGGTGACGATTTTGTAAAGCTCACTTCGCTCGCTAACAAAATCAGTCATGTCTAAAAACTACTACGAACTACTCGGCATCCAAAAGACTGCCTCCAAGGACGACATCAAAAAGGCGTTCCGTACGATGGCGCACAAATATCACCCCGACAAAAAGGGTGGCGACGAGGCCAAGTTTAAGGAAGTAAACGAGGCCTACAGCGTGCTCTCGGATGACAAGAAGCGAGCGGAGTATGATGCGTATGGCCGAGTGTTTTCCGGAGGCGGAGGCGGCGGAGCCGGACCCTCGGGTTTTGAGGGTGGCTTTGAAGGCTTTGATTTTTCTGACTTTGCGAGCGGCAAGGGTTTCGGCCAAGGTGGCGTTGAATTCGACCTCGGCGATATCTTCAGCGACTTTTTCGGAGGTCGTTCGCCGGGCGGACGACAAGCGCGCGGCCGGGATATTTCCATCGATGTCGAGCTCTCATTCGCCGAATCGGTGTTCGGAACTGATCGTAGGATACTCCTTAGCAAGACGAGTCTCTGTGAGGTCTGCAAAGGGAGCGGAGCGAAGGCAGGCACAGCTATGGAGACCTGTAAGACATGCAACGGAAAAGGCAAGATTCACGAAGCTCGTCGCTCGATTTTCGGGTCCGTGCAGACGACGCGAGTGTGTCCCGAGTGCCAAGGGCAGGGGAAGGTACCAAAGGAGAAATGCCCCCACTGTCACGGAGCCGGAGTCACGAAACGGCAGGAAGAGATCGCCGTTCGAATTCCCGCGGGTATTGAAGACGGAGAGGTGATTCGCCTCGGGGGAGCGGGCGAGGCGATCAAGGGCGGAAGCCCGGGGGACCTCTATGTGAAGGTACACGCGGCTCGCCATCCTCATTTCCGGAAGGAGGGAAATAATTTGCTCATGGACTTTTCGATCAAGCTTTCGAGCGCGCTCCTTGGGGACGAGTACAAAATCGAAACACTTGACGGGCCCATTACGGTTAAGATCCCCGAAGGCATTCATCATGGAGAAATTCTTCGCGTGAAGGGGAAAGGGGTGCCGATTGAGAGGGGACGCCGAGGAGACCTCATGATTAAAATCGCCATTGATCTTCCGAGCAAACTTTCCAGAGAGGCGAAAAAGCTGGTTGAGGAGATGAAGAAGCAGGGAATCTGAAGCAGCTTATAGCTGTTAGTCCACCAGCTGGCGGATAGCTTTTAGGAGGGAATTATCTGCCTTCGCTTTTTCCTGAAGGACGTGGTGGGAGCGGAGACGGGATGTTTCTCCCTTTCCGCCTCCGTCAGTTGGCGGATGGCGGATAAAGAGAGCACTCCACCCCTCCTGCCTGAGCCCGAACAATTCAAACGGGCAAGGAGGGGATAAAAGGGTGGTGTGAGCAGAGGAGGGATGCTTCTCCCTTATCAAAGGGAGCACTCCGTCTTCGGAGGAGGGATGTCGTCTTGGTCTAGTAGAATATCTCCCTCCTTGCCCCGTTAAATGTCCCTGTAGTTTAATGGATAGAACACGGGCCTCCGAAGCTCGAAATGTGAGTTCGATTCTCGCCAGGGACAATGTATGGAGAGACATTGTATGGGGCGAAGGAAGTGGTGCAGGTTCGATTCCTGCCAGGGACACCCGTCAGAGTAAACTGCCCTGCGCTTTTAGCGCAGGGCAGTTTACTGATATAATATTTACATGTCTAATCATGTTTCTTCTCAAGCAATAAAATCGGGAATTATTGCCGCCGCTCTACTTCTTTTTGGTTGGTCGCTAGAATATATTGCTTCTATCTCCTCTCCCGCGGTCGCGGTTATGGATCCGATTTTTCTTATAATCGGCTTATTGACAATTCCTGGCGGCTGGATTGGAAATGCGATTTATTACTTTAGTTTGGGCGTATGTATTCAAATAATAAATTACAAGCTCTCTTTTGACTGGAGTAAATACACGAAGAATTGCGTGGCGCTTTCCATCGGTTTTATAATTCACACCCTCGTAAAATTTTCCTTTCTTTCTGGGAGATCTAACGTCAGTATCATTGAGCCTCTGATGCTCACGATATTTTTATTCGCATCAGTTATTTTGACTTGGCTGGTAATAGTTCCCGTTTTTAATTTAGTAACAACCAAGGTTCCCAAGAAATTTCTAGGCGCCATCTTGATTACTCCTATCTTGATTTCTATGTCAATGCACTTCCTATTCATAGGAGGGGCATCTATATCAGAATGCAACCTTGTACAGACTCCTATAGTTAAATTGCTTCTTGAATTAGATCAATCATCGAAACAAGGAAGTCGTGTGGGTTCGATCAGAATTCAATCTTCCATACGTTCAATAGCTGATGAACATTTGTCCGCCAAGGAATTTTTATCAGTGATTAAGGATCAATGTATTCCTGAAAATGGCAGATTATTCTTGCTTAAGGTCCTTCGATCAAGGCTTTCAAAATCGAATAATCTTGGCGATTACAGCTTCTTTAGTTTATCTGATAAACAATATATACACGATGAGATAAGTGATGCTCATCGATATTTCACTGATCGAGATAACCGACTTGTCGCACAGGACCAAGTCCAAAGGATATTGTTCTATATCAAGGAAGGAAAGCGTCTACAGTAAAGAATAGGTCGTCGCATTATTCCTTTTCTCAAATATAGTTCTATCATCCTCCACGATGACACACATATGTAAGGACATTATTCGGGGCAAGGGAAGGGTGAGTGCGGGCATGTCCCGTGGCGAGCCCGCGAGCTTTACCTCCACACCTTGTGTGAAATGCCCTGCGCTGGTGCGCAGGGGTCGGGTCTTCCTTGCCGCAGGGTTTAATGCTCTGCGGTCAAGGTGTGGGGGTTTACGGGATTCAATTCCTGCCGAGGGCAACACATGATACAAACACTCATCATTGATGGAGACGGAGTGGTGATCAAGCGTGACAAACGCTTTAGCGACCGTTTGCATGAGAGGTACGGCATCTTACCAGAAATAACCGCTCCGTTTTTCAAAACGGTATTTCAAAAATGTGTGGTCGGAAAAGCAGATTTAAGGAAAGAACTAGCAGGTGTCTACAGGGATTGGGGCTGGAAGGGAACACTGGAGGAGCTGCTCCATTTCTGGTTCAGCAAGGAGGGCACACATAACGAAGAGATGCTGGTTACGATTGAAAAGCTTCGCGCGCATGGCATCCCAACATTTCTTTCTACTGATAATGAGAAGCATCGAACAGACTACATACTAAATGAGTTTGGACTTGGGAAACATTTCGATGGAGTATTTTCATCGGCATACATCGGGTTTCGGAAGGAGCAACCCGACTTTTGGGAGCATGTGAAGCAGGTAGGGAAATGTGAGGGAGAACACACACTTGTCTGGGACGATGAGCAATCAAACATTGATACCGCAAGGAAGGCTGGTTTTAACGCAGAGCTCTTCATTGGCATGGAAGACTTTACTCAAAAGATGGGAATGTATTTTAGTGAAATTCCGGCAGCTATATCCACATAGTTAAGGCGCGAAAGTAATATTCTCCTGTGCTATAATTCCCCTCATGCACTTTGGTGAACATTTGACCATCGACGGATACGGGGGAGCCGCGGAGAAACTGAAAAGTAAGGAGCTGGTGCGTCGTTGCCTGCACGAATTGCCCCAAATGCTCGGAATGCGAACACTCTCGGAGCCGCTCCTGTCGTGGGCGGAGCCGAATGGCAAAAAGGACCCCGGAGGGTGGAGCGGCTTTGTGCTGATCACTGAAAGCCACATTAGCATCCATACGTTCCCCGCTCGCGGATTTCTCTCCGCCGATGTGTACACATGCAAAAATGGCTTGGATAGGAGGAGTGTCACCGATTATTTTAAAAGGCAATTCGATCTAGGGGACATTGAAGAAAATTTCATCCAGCGCGGAAAGAAGTATCCGCAGCGTAATCTCGCATAACACATGGACAAAAAGTCAAAAATATTCTTTTGGATTTTTTTCGCGCTCATGGGTATTTCGGTGCTCCTCGCGTATTATCGGACGATGATTCTCCGTGATTATCCGCTGACGGAGTCCGTGGTGGAGGAGTAAACAAATTTGACGAAGTCTCTTTAATAGTGTAAAATACGCTCGGACACAAACCGTCAATTTTCTCTTATGGAACTCTCCTTTCAGTCAATCATCGGTGGAGTAGCCGGTACGCTCTCGGCCGTTGCCTACGTTCTTTACATTGTATCGACCGTCAAGGGTCCGACGCGACCAAATAGAGCTACTTGGTCAATCCTTACCCTTGTGGGTCTCATTATCCTCATGAGTTATTACAATGAAGGCGCTCGAGAGACGATTTGGGTGCCTCTTGCCTACGTACTCGGACCCCTCATAATCACCCTTTTCGCGATTAAATACGGAGAGGGAGGCTGGAAAGGGCTGGACAAATGGTGCTTGACAGGAGCTATCGCGGGAGCGCTTCTTTGGACTATTTCCGGTTCGGCGCTTCTCGCTCTGCTTATAAACATCGGAGTGGATTTCCTAGCTCTTCTTCCTACAATCAAAAAGGCATACCTCCGGCCCGAAGGAGAGGATCGAACCGCCTGGGCTCTCGAAGCTGCCGCAAGTTTCATAAATCTTGCCGCAGTGAAGCCCTGGACATTCTCAATTTGGATCTACCCGGTGTACCTTGCCGTCTTCAATGGCCTTATCGCGGCACTACTCATCTACGGGAGATATAAGAAGAAGCATAAACGTCTCTTGGTGTAGAACCAAGGGCGTTTTATTTTTTGAAGGATTTTTCATTCAATCTGCGTCGCTCGAACCAGTCGTACTCATAGTCTCTGTAGTTACACACAAGCTCTTCCCCCTTTTTTATATCCCGTATGGCCTTGTCGAGATGGGGACATGATTGGATATTGGGCCTCCGAGAATGATTGATAAACCGCTGATCGTCAAAACACAAAATATATTCCTTCTTTCCGTGATCGAAGTAAGAATATTTTAAGAATTGCTTTTTGATGAACGCGGGCATCCTTGAAAGAGACTTAGGAGGAAAGGCCACGTCAAACACGCGACTGCGCCTCCAGGTCACCGTGCCCCTTCGAATAAATTGATCGGCGAAGAGACCTATTCCGTGTCGGTCGCTCGTCTTGAGTTTAGTTTTGACTAGCAGCATGGTAGTATTGTGCTACGCCGTATATTTAACCTCAAATATCACTTTTAAGCAACGGGATGATTTCTCTCTCAAAGCGCATATATAGGGAGGTACTCCAATACTGCAGAAGTTCGGGTCTCATTGAAAAGCTTGAGCAAAGTCTTGCGATACCCGAACGCGAGCGATTCAATCAGCTTAACATTTCCAAACATGGACTCGGAGTGCTTGACGCGGTTCACTGTGTCTATGATAAAGCACGATCCTTTATCTTTCTTGAGGAACTCGAGCGCCTCGCGAATGTGCACATCGCGATTGAAGCTGGTATTGGAACCGGCCTCCTATCCTTTCTCATGGCCGCGAGGGGTATCGTGGTGCACGGTGTTGAGCTCAACCCGGAAGTTCTTGATCTCGCGAGCAAAATAAAAAATCATCTTGCCAAGCAGGGTGTTATTGATGAGAGCAGCATTCATTTCCGATTGGCCGACGCGACCACCTACAGCCCTTCCATTGCGGCTGACGTATTAGTGAGCGAAAATCTGTACACAGGAATGTTCTATGAAAAACAGGTTGATATTATGAATAACCTCCTTTCTCATGCTCGGAAGGATGCAATTTGCATTCCGAAAGGTCTAAAATCCTATGTGAGTCTGGCCGAAACAGTGTTTCCACGAGAGCCAAAACACGCGGAAATGTTTGTGCCCGGAAGTGAACAAGGATTTGATATGAAGTCAAACGTTCTTTCTGAAACCTTTGAGTATGATTACATTGATTTCACGAAGAAGGCACCGTCGGGACTTGACCGAGATATTACCCTTAACATTATTCGCCCGGGAAAGGTCAACAGTCTGCTCATTGGAACTGAAGTATTGATGCCAAGCGGCAGGGTGATTGGGAGACACGAAACAGTTTTTCTCAATAATGACATTATTATCGCCATAGAAAGTATTCAAAGCGTTGTTCCAAAGAGCCGTATGTCGGTGCGCATTAAGTACGCTTACGGTAGTCGACCCGAAGAAGGCCTATTTGAAGTAAAGCGTCTCTAGGATAAAATATACAGCATGATCCCCAGCGCATTACTTTGTCATTTTGAGGCTCCTACGTGGTTGCTCTTCTCGAGTAATATACCGCCTCTTATTTATTACTCCCACCTTCCAGTAATCCTTCTCTCGCTTGTTATAAGCATCTTCATTTTCTCGCGGAATAGACGCGGTTTACCAAATCAAATAATCTTCTTCACAGTACTTTCTTTCTGCAGCTGGGTCTTTCTGGATTCGATTTTCTGGGCATCAAACCGAAGTGATGTGATCATGTTTGTCTGGTCGCTTCAGATACTCATTGAGCCGTTAGTGCATATTGGCACCTTTTATCTCGTATACAATCTTGTCCTAAAGCAGGATGTCAGCTTCCGAACTAAGGTATTCTGGGGACTCTTGTATCTCCCGATCATTGTTCTTGTGCCGACAAAGTACATCCTTTCAGGTTTTGACATATCGACTTGTCTTAGCAGTGAGACGCTTATCTCATACTATACATATGTTCTCGAGATCTTTACGACAGGATGCATTATCGCTTTTTCGGTGCTTCGATATCTGGAAGCAAAAAGTAGGGACAAGAAGAAGGAGATTGTCCTCATAGGACTTGGGGCGATTCTGTTCCTGTTAGCCTTTTCCTGGGGTGCGATTACGGGAAGTTTTACGGAGGACTGGAACCTCGCGCAGTATGGACTCTTCGGCATGCCGGTGTTCATTGGATTTCTCGCCTACACCATTGTCAAATTCAGGACCTTTAATATAAAACTCATCGGAGCTCAAGTTCTTGTGCTGGCACTCTTTGGACTCATCGCTTCAATTCTCTTCATTACTTCCGTCGACTATATCCGAGTGGTGACCGCGATTACACTGATACCGGTCTTTATCTTCGGTCTCTTGCTCATACGCGGTGTGCGGAGAGAAGTCGAACAAAGAGAGCGTATTGAAAAACTGGCGAAAGAACTGGGAGCTGCAAATGAAAGGCTGAAGGAGCTCGATCAGCTGAAGTCCGAATTCGTCTCGCTTGCCACGCATCAGATTCGAGGTCCGATTACCGCGATCAAGGGGTATGCGTCGCTTATGTTGGAGGGGGATTATGGAGCCGTGCCCGAGAGCATTAAGCAACCTATCGAAACCATCGCGCAGTCGAGCGGGGCTCTCGCGGGTATCGTGCAAGACTTTCTCGATGTCTCTCGCATAGAGCAAGGAAGGATGAAATATGAGTTTACCGCCTTTGATCTTTCAAAGCTTGTCTACGATGTTGCGGAGGAGCTTAGCCCAACTATCGAGCGGAAAGGTTTGAAGATCAAGCTAGATGTGCAGCAAAGCATTACCGTCGAAGCGGATAAGGGGAAATTGCGGCAAGTTATTGAGAATCTCATTGACAATGCCCTCAAGTATACGCCTCAAGGGTTCATCTACCTCACGCTTACACGGGCAGAAGGGAATATCGCCCGCCTCACGATCAAGGATACCGGAGTGGGCATCAAGAAAGAGACATTGCCGAAACTCTTCCAGAAATTCAGCCGAGCCGAGGATGCGAGTAAGGCGAACATGCTGGGGACCGGTCTTGGTCTTTATGTTGCGCGGCAACTCATCGAAGCGCAAAAAGGGAGAGTCTTCGCGGAATCCGAGGGAGAAGGGAAGGGGTCCACATTTTCAGTGGAACTACCGCTGAAAATGTAATATCGAATTTCGAATACCTAATGTCGAAAAATATCGAAGTATTAAATATTCAATATTGAAACTTTCTTCATTTTCGAGATTCGAAATTGGATATTCGATATTGACCTAAGATATCGTCAAAGGCCTGGAACTTTGCTAGAGTACCGCTATGACACAGAACCGCAAAATCTTACTCTCCGGCATTCAGCCTTCCGGCCGGCCGCATATCGGCAACTACTTCGGCGCAATGCGTCAATTCGTGGAAATGCAAAACGAGCATGACTGTTTTTTCATGATTGTGGATTATCACGCGCTGAACACCATTCAGGACGCGAAGACACTCAAGCAGAATATCATTGACCTTGCAATTGATTATCTGGCCATTGGATTAAACAGAGAGAAGTCGGTGATTTTCAAGCAGTCGGATGTGTCCGAGCACACCGAGCTTGCGTGGATTTTCGATACCATTACGACCGTGCCGTACCTTGAGCGCGCGCACGCCTATAAAGACGCCGCGATCAAAGGGAAGGAGAGAAGTGTCGGTCTTTTTAATTATCCGATGCTCATGGCGGCCGATATTCTGCTTTATGATACCGACCTTGTGCCCGTAGGCGCGGATCAAAAACAGCATGTGGAAATTACGCGCGATACCGCGGAGAAATTCAATCGAGTGTATGGCGAGACGTTCAAGTTGCCCGAAGCTAAGATTCTTCCGGAGGTCGCGATCGTTCCGGGCATTGACGGGCGTAAGATGAGCAAAAGCTACGGTAACACCATTCCACTTTTTGCAACCGATGAGGAAATCGAAAAAGCTGTTATGGGAATTGTAACCGACTCATCGGGAGGAATTCCAA
>MHRI01000021.1 GCA_001820935.1 Candidatus Taylorbacteria bacterium RIFCSPHIGHO2_01_FULL_51_15
AAAATTGGAAATTATAAATTGAAAATTGTCCTCGTTACTCTCCTTCTTTTCCTCTGGAGTAACGAGGCCTCTGCCGCCTTCCGCATCTCCCGCCCACCATATCTTCTCGGCCTCACTTCAGGCCTCGTCGGCCACTGGACTTTTGATGGCCCCAACATGCTCACTAATGTCCGCGACTCCAGCGGACAAGGCAACAACGGTTCACTCATCGGCCAAGCGGCTACTACGACTGTGCCGGGAAAAGTCGGACAGGCGCTACAGTTTGATGGGACGGATGATTATGTGAATGTGGGAACCGGATTAAACTCATCGCTTACAGTCAATGATGCGTTTTCTCTGGCTTTCTGGCTTAGAAGCACTGGTTCTTCAGAAATATCGGTCATAGCCAATGCCGATCTTGATTCCCCGTATGTAGGTATGGAAGTGCTGATTGAGGCAGATGGAGATATTCGGCTCGACATCAACTCAGACGGAGATAACTTGGATAGAATAACGGTAACAGCGGGTTTGCACGATAGCCGATGGCATTACGTTGTGATAGCCCATGCTGACTCGACTGCTTCCAACACAAATGTGTATATTGACGGTGTCCTCAAATCTAAAACAGTGAATTCTGACTCAGGTGCAGACTTGAACAGCTCTACCAATTTGCAGATAGGTGCACGTGATGGTGCGAATAGACTTTTCAACGGCTCCCTCGACGATGTCCGCATCTACAACCGCGCGCTGACGCAAGCCGAAATCACCGCACTCTATACCGCCACGAAAGGAGAAAAAGTTAGCACCACCAACACTTCCTCAACAGCCAACGGTAATGCACTCTCAAATGGCCTTGTAGGACATTGGACATTTGATGGCAAAGACACCCCCTGGACATCATCTTCTGCCGCCACCACATTAGACAAAAGTGGAAATGGAAATACCGGAACGCTCACCAGCATGAGCCAATCTCTCTCTCCCGTGGCGGGCAAGCTGGGTCAGGCACTGAAGTTTGATGGGAGTGATGATTATGTTGTTTCGGCTAGTAATATAGGGATATCGGGCGCAGCTTCGCGAACAGTATCTTTTTGGGCTAAAAATGATTCAGGCGGTCAGGGAGCAATGGTAAGTTTAGGTGTCGCAAGTGGAAATACGATGTTTGCCGCGGTTTGTTATACAGGAGTTTGGTATCTGAATATATTTGGAGCTAATGATTATAGTACCGGTAATGCATGTGATACTAAATGGCATCATCATCTAATTACCTATGATGGCGTAACATCTCATTGGTTTAAAGATGCTATTGAAATCGGATCAGGCGCTACTCACACCCTTAATACAACTAATGCTGTTGTTAAAATTGGTGATCGACCCGACGGTGGTTGGAAATTCAACGGCCTCATCGACGATGTCCGCATCTACAACCGCGCGCTGTCGCAGGCCGAAATCACCGCTCTCTACACTGCCACAAAAGGTCAAAAGGTCAGCACCACAAACACCAACTCTGTCGCCAACGGCAACCCCTTAGCCTCCGGCCTCGTCGGCCACTGGACATTTGATGGAAACAAAATGCTTACTAATGTAGGCGACTCAAGCGGCCAAGGCAACAACGGCTCCCTCATCGGCCAAGCGGCGACTACTACGGTGCCGGGGAAGGTTGGTCAGGCGCTCTCGTTTGATGGAACGGATGATTATGTGGAGGTGGGCGATGTGGTAGCGCTAGATACCACCTTCACTAATTTCACTGTTTCTTTCTGGATGAGAATTAACAGTTCTCCGCCTCCTACAGATATGATAATGGGCAAGATGGGTGGAGGAGGAAATCGTGGGTGGCAACTTAATATTGGAGAGAATGGTAACGCAGTCACTTTTACTTATTTTGATGGTCCGAGCGGTAGTGCTCGCGATGTTATTTCAACAAGTCTTGTTTCCGTTGGAGCTTGAACTCATGTGGTCGCCACTTTTCAAGCGTCTGCGAGCGAGAGAATATATTTGAATGGAGTCTTGGATAAAGAACAAACATCTGGAGTTTTAGCTGTTCTCAATGGTTCAAATAGTGCCAGCTACAAGATAGCTTTAAGAGATGGCACAACAGAATATTTTGCTGGCTCCCTCGACGACGTCCGCATCTACAATAGAGCATTGAGTAACACTGAAATATTACAGCTGTATAATTTAGGGCGCTAAAAGTGATTGCTTTTAGCACAAAAATAGGTTACGATGCAAATATGACCAGCAAGCTTATGGAAAAAAAGATAAGTAATCTCAATCAAGAAGTGGCGCTTTTGCGTTCCGCTGTCTTAAGCGTTGTTGGAGAGACTGACCCTGAAGGTGCTTACAGACCAGAATTTGTGAAAGATATTCTCTATCGCGCTCGTTCTCCGCATTCATCCCATAGATTCACCAACGCCAAGGATTTTCTATCGCTTACGGGTAGAAAGAAATAACTCGTGCTTCCATCTGTGAATGATGAAAATCTTTTTACACCCGCGTTTTGTCAAAGAGTCGGATAAATTACCGAAAAGAATCCGCACAAAACTTGCGTTTCTTCTTGAGGTATTAGCGCAAAATCCTTTTAACGATCTCCTTCACACCAAAAAATTGGCTGGAGACGCAGCCGGGTTTCTCTCGTTTAGGGTTACCAGAGATTGGCGGGTCATCTTCTATTTTCAGGGTAAGGATACGATAGAAGTGTTGAAAGTTGCTCATCGTAAAGATGTATACAAATAGTAAATTATGATTACAGAGAAGTCTAGAATTTCGTTTTCGCAATACGACGCAGAGCATCTCTACGATCTTGCTCTGGAGCATTTTTGTGTTTATGAAAAAGAAGGCAAATGTGTTCTCTGTCTTCGGTTGAAAAAGCGTCTGGAGTTGTTCATTGGTAAGAAAGAAGCCACCCACATCCAAAAGCAGGTGAGGAAATACAGCCATTGTAAAAATCTTCTGAACGATGATATTGTCAAGGAAAAGGATATCTTACGATGGTCTCGTGAAGCGAAGTCAATGAAACGAAAGGATAGGTTACCCAGAGTGACCTCTTTTTTGCGAGCGCTATGAGTTACCCCGCGAGGTTCGACCTCGGGAAGGTTAGCCAAAGAGGTGCGAAGTTGAGCGCGACATGCCCTTTATTCCTCCTTTCCGCCAGCTGGCGGATAAAGGAGGTGTCCCGAGTCTCCGAGGGACGGAGGATTTCAAAATCCCTCGGCCTACGGCCACTCCCTTTAGAAAGGGAGAACAAGACGAGGCTCGATGTGCGCACTGACTGCGTTTCCTTTTCCACACTAATTTTTGGCAAGGTTTAGCCTTTCGGAGTATTTTTCCCTCGTAGGGTTTTCATCGCGCGGGTGGCTCGCTTGAGGTCTCGCACTCCAAGGAACCCTACGACACCTAGTACAAACAGCAACAGTTTGGTTTCAAGCTCGGTATCTGAAAGAGCGGCGACTGAAAAGCGCGATAGTCCACCTCCCGTGCTCGCGGTCGAGAAATTGGCGAGTACATCCCCCACCGACACAAAGAGTGTGGCGATAAAAATGAGCACGACTGCCACCACGCAATCGAAAGCGAAGGGGGAGAGGTTGCGCACCATGAACACGACATACACGCGTCGCATGATGCGCTCTTTCAGGCTCTTTACGGCTACGGCTGTGTCTTGATGTGGCATGTCATTAAAATGGAATGTCGAATGTTTAGCTATTCGACATCTTTTTCCTTTTCTCTATGAGCGCTTTCAGCTCCTGCTTTGCCCGGTGGACTCTGGCCCTCACCGCTCCCTCGGAGATGCCCATGACCTTGGCAATCTGTGCATGAGGCTTCCCTTCGATAAAATGAAGTCGCATAGGTTCGGCAAGTCCTTCAGAAAGCTCCCGCAAGAATGACTGTACTTCATCACGATTGAGCTCTTCCTCGCGGCGGGTCAGCGATCCGCGATCCGCGACGAGCTCTTGGAATTCGGGATCGAGATCGGCGAGGAACTTCCCCTCCCCTTTTGCCTTCTTGTATGCCGTAAAGCACGTGTTCACTAAAATGCGATACGCCCATGATTTGAATCCCGCGCCAGGCTGTGGCTCGAACCGCCGCGCGTTCTTGTAGATCTTGACGAAGGCGTCTTGGACGGCATCCTCGGCCGCTTCCCTCGTGCCTAAAATATAGTAAGCCTTGCGCAAAAAGGCTTCTTCATATCGATCGAGAAGCGCCGCAAAGAGGTGCGGGTTGTCGAATGATCTCTCGAGAAGCTCCTCGTCTGTGGTACCGACAGTGAGGTCCTTCGGAGCGTTGGGTTCATCCAAAAACATAGAGGAATGTGAGAAGAGGCTGTTTCTTCAGACTCGATCTTATGAATGGTACCTGCCCTATCCGTTTTCTGCAACTGAACCAGCATGCTGAATGTTATGCGGATGTTGTGAAAAAATAAGAACACCCCACCTGCCCTCCCCTCTGAAGAGGGGAGGAACAAAAGGAGGGGGCAGTTTTCCACAGCTCCACTTTCCCCTCCCTACCGTCTGTGGGATAATATAGACAAGCTTACTTTCGCTCCGCTACGGCGCGGCAGAAGTAAAAGGTCGAAGATCATTTCATCGCCTCACACCCAAAACATCATGCGAACGAATTCTTCCGGAGGTTTGCGCCATCTTATCCCGATTCTCATCATCCTGCTCGCGCTTACCTTCCTCTTGCAGTCTATGAAGATGCTTTCGGCTCCAGTCGTCTCCGTCGTCTGGCCGATACTCCTTGGACTCATCGGGCTCGTCAAGCTCGAAGAGGCTAGATAAGTACCGACACGAAAAAACCCGCTCCTTTTCCGTCAACAACGGATGGGGAGCGGGTTTTTCGCGTTTACGCTAAAGAAATACGGGTGTGCTAGAAACTTCGACGATCGTCTCCATTTCCGCGCTCGAATCGGCGTGGAGGGCGGTCAGCCATAGGCCGAGCCTCGTTGACGCGCAAACCCCTTCCGTCAAGTTCCTTGCCGTTCCACATCTCGATGGCTTTAGCCGCATCGGCTTCTTCCATCTCGACGAAACCGAAACCTCGCGAGCGACCGCTCATCTTGTCGGTGAGCACGGTTGCCGACACCACTGTTCCGGCTTGGGCAAAGGCGTCGCGCAAACTGTCACTCGTCGTGTTGTACGACAGGTTGCCGACATACAATTTTGTTGCCATGTATTGAGAAACTAACTTGATAAACCCAGCACTAACTTTGCTCTCGGCTTGCTCGTATTCGGCCTTTTAACTGCCGTTTCGCTTGACCGTATTGCGACAAGAGCAAAGTTAGTGCTGAGTAAATTCGTCTTCCGACCTCGGCCGACCGCTCTGCGGTTTAGGCCCCACTTCTCAATACGGCTCGCTTCTGTGCCCGTCCGCCTTTTGCGGATTAGGGACGGCTCCCCTCCTTGAGAAAAAACGACTCCGATACTATAGCAAACCGAAAGAAGAACGCAAACCTAGGGTAACTCTCCATACCTCTTATTCTCCCTTTCATAAAGGGAGTGGCTCATTCTGATGATGCCGAGGGATTTTCACACCCCTCACCGCCGCTCCCACCACCCCGTCTCGGAGACTCGACACCCCTCCTCGGGCAGGAGGGGATGGCGGACCTCCTCTAAGAGAGGAATGAGAGGCATTCCTTGGGAGGTGTGGAGAGTTACAACCCAAGTTCTTGTAGTTACCCTTGTTTTCCTTTAGAATGAGCCACATGCAAGCGTCCGAAAAAGGCAAGCTTTCTACCGAACCGTACAAAGGCGTGCGGGACTTCTACCCCGAAGATATGGCCGTGCAGAACTATATCTTCTCTGTATGGCGCACGGTCGCCGAGAAATTCGGATATGAGGAGTATGCCGCATCCCTCTTGGAACCTGTGGAACTCTATCGCTCGAAAGGGAGTGACGAGATTGTAAACGAGCAGATGTTCACGTTCAAAGATCGTGGTGATCGTGAGGTTGCCTTACGACCCGAAATGACACCGAGCCTGGCACGCATGGTGGCGGCGAAACGAAAATCCTTAAAGTTTCCTCTCCGCTGGTACTCGATACCAAACTGCTTTCGGTACGAACGCCCACAGCGCGGGAGGAGGCGCGAGCACTGGCAACTCAACGCGGACCTTGTGGGAATCGCGGGTGTAGAGGCGGAGGTGGAAATCATCTCGCTCGCGCACCACATTATGAAGGAGTTTGGAGCGGATGATTCGGATTTTGAGATAAGAATTGGTGCAAAAGGTATCATCACTGAAAAACTCAATCAGAAGAATATTTCAGAGGAACATCATAAAAAAATCTTTCAGCTCATAGATAAGAAAGGGAAAATGCCTGAAGAGGAGAGAATGCTTGAGCTCAAAAATCTAGGCGTTGATTTTGAAATTACCGAGAGTGCTCATGTTAAGCAGCTGAGGGTGCTGCTTACGAAAAAAGGGGTGAAAAATACCGAATTTGACCCGCACATTGTCCGAGGTTTCGACTACTACACTGGCATGGTGTTTGAAGTCTTTGACACGCACGAAGAAAACCGCCGATCGCTTTTTGGCGGCGGACGCTATGACAATCTCCTTGAAATGTTCGGGGTAGAACCCGTACCCACAGTTGGTTTCGGTATGGGAGATGTCACGATTCGGGATTTTCTAGAAACCCACGGACTAAGATTAAAGTAGATGGTAACTAGTAAATAGACTTTAGACCTGAAAAAGTCCTTTTCTTACTATCTACTATATTCTAATTACTAAGTACTGGTTTGATGCGTAAAATCACTTTCGACATCGAAACGGCTAATTTCTTTACCGACACGGGCTCTAACGATCCGGCTTCCCTCACGATCGCGTGTGTCTGTATTCACGATTCACTGACCGACTCCTACACGAGTTATTTCGAAGAGGACCTGCCCAAGCTCTGGCCCATCTTAGAGAAGACCGATCTCCTCATCGGCTACAACTCAAACCATTTTGATATTCCGCTCCTCAACAAGCACTATCCGGGAAATCTCACTGTCATCAAAAGCCTCGATCTTATGAAAGAAATCCAGAAAGTGCTCGGCCGGCGGATCAAGCTCGATTCGATCGCGAGCGCGACGCTCGGTAAGAACAAGAGTGCCAATGGAGTTCTTGCGAACGTCTGGTGGCGGCAGGGAGAAAAGCAAAAAGTGGTTGAGTACTGCCTTGACGACGTACGGATTACGAAAGAGCTCTACGAGTACGCCCTGAAGCACGGGAAGGTCCTCTACCCTGATGGTAAAATGATTCGCGATCTTACCCTGGATACGTCCGACTGGGAAACGAAGAATGAGACCGTGCTTACACATACGTTGCCATTCTAGCTACGCAGAGCGAAAATTTACAAAGCACAAACCGCACAAAAAACCAAAAGGGGGGCGGCTTTCTTCAATGAACCGTTTGCTTTTGTGTGTTTTGTTTGCATTTTTGTCCGCCAGCTGGCGGATTGTGTTTTGTTTGGGTTTTTGGAAACTGTGTTTTGCATATTTTATTCCCAAGCTGTACAAAACACAGCGATAACCTTATACTCCACTCCATGGAATCAACATCAACCAAAAATCTCTTAACAATCCCTATGGCCATTATTGTTGCTGGCGGACTTATTGCCGCGGCTATTTTCTTAGGGGGTAGAACCGATACAGTATCCACCACAGAACCGCAAAATGAGACAGCCGCCGCTCTCCTTCCCACCGCGAAGCCAAGCGCGCTCACCCTTCGAGCCGTTGACGAGACGCGCGATCATATCAGGGGTAATCCTGAGGCCGATATCGTCTTCGTGGAGTTTTCTGATACCGAGTGCCCGTTCTGCAAGCGTTTCCACTTCACCATGCAGGAGGTAATGAATGAGTACGGGAAATCGGGCAAGGTCGCGTGGGTGTATCGACATTTTCCTATTCCCGCGCTCCAAGGGCACGAAAACGCCCCTAAGCAAGCCGAGGCTACCGAATGTGCCGCAGAGCTCGGAGGAAATGTGGCATTTTGGAAGGTCATCGACCGCATGTTCGAAGAGGTTCCCCTGCAAGGCACATTGGATATGAGTTTACTCCCCCAATTTGCGGGAGAAGCGGGTCTTGACAGCGCTCAATTTACTTCATGTCTCGAGAGCGGGCGGATGCAGGCAGAAATCCAACGCGACCTTGACGACGGCAGTACTGCCGGAGTAAGCGGCACGCCCTACAGCACTCTTGTGCTGAGACGTGAGGTCAGCGAGGAGGAGAGAAAGGCACTGCTCACACTCATGGAGCCATTTCGCGACTCGCAAGGTGAGCTTCTCATCAGTTTTTCGACCGATAGATTGCGCATCGGTGTAAGCGGCGCGCTCCCCGCGGACGTGTTAAAGAACATAGTTGAGATCTTGCTGAAGTAACCGGTGTTTTGCTGATTAGATGAGAGCTGACACCTTCTTCAATTTGCACCATTCGCACCCTGGCTCGTCGCAATACTCGCGCAGAAAGTGGCCGGACCACACAGAATCAACAAGCGATTGAATTTTTCCTTTCAGCGCTCCTATGTCTCTTGCACTCACGGGAAGCGAGACACTACCGCATTTTCCTTTCTTGTCCGGGATAACGAATACGAGAGACGGAATGATGGTTTTATTCTTCCAGCGCGAGTTCTCCTGAAGGAGGATTTTGTAAAATATAAGTTGCCGGAAATAATCGCCGCTCGCCGATGTAATCTCTCCTTTGATGGCCGCAACCGACATGGTCTCCTTGGTTTTATAATCATATACCCACACCTTCTCATCTCGCTCCTGTAGAGCGTCTAACTTGCCGTGAATGGGTATGGAAATGGATTTCCCCGCATACTGTCCGGTAAACGTGCCTTCGGTCCAAACTTCAGTAATCGCAGTTCCGCTAAAATGACTTTGCAGTTCCTTCGCTATGGCTCGCGCCTTTTTGTGCAGCTCCGTCACAATCGCATCTTTTTCAAATGCGGGCAGTAGTGATCGTCTAAAGTAGGCTGATATCGAGGATTTAAAAACCTGCTCAATATGAGCTGTACTTCTATCCTTTTCTTGCCAAATGTGCGCGAAAGCTTCATGCACGGCGGTTCCCTTCTCCGCGCTGGCCGACGGAGCTTGCGGAATCTTCAGAATGCTTTGATAGAGAAACTGGCTAGGACACGCGAGGAAGTGGTTGAGCGCAGTGACGGAGAGGCCTCTGGTGAGTAAGGTTGTTTTAGCGAGATCCAATATTTTTCGGTCATGACTTCTTCCTCCTTTCCTAAAGGAGGTACCAAGTCGGCGAGACGGAGGATTTAAATCCCTCACCGCAAGCGGTCCCCTCCCTTTTACAAAGGGAGAATCAGAAGCGGAAAGAGAAACGGTGCGTACGCATCTCGGGTCAAGTTCACTCAAAAACCGGAGCGCCGTCTGTTCCCTTCCTCCTGCTTCGAACTCTGGAACGAGTAGCACCGCGTGTTTCCTCGCTCGGGTGAGGGCCACGTAGAAAAGCCTTCTCGCGTCGCGAATATCATCGCCTTCGTCTTTGCGTATCCAAGGCAAAGTAAAGTAAGTTCCACGCGTCTTTAGGGTCCACGATTCCTCGGTCGCGAACGGGAGATATACGTAATCGAATTCGAGTCCCTTACTGCCGTGGGCGGTCATAGCCTTCAGCTGAAACTCGGGAGTGCCGAGGCTTATCTTCACACTCCTCTCGTCTGCCGATGCCTTATACGCCAGAAGCCTCTCAAGCAAAGTCCTCGGATCATGCATATCGCCCTCGCGTACGAGCTGCTCCGCAAGCTCGGTTATGCCGCGCCACACTTCAACCGAAGCCGGATCTTTTGCAACAAGCTCTAAAAACCCCGATGCTTCGGAAGCGAAGATAAGAAAGTGCATCGGACTGTCACTCGAGATCTTGTTCTGCAAGTGCAAAAGTGCCGGAATCTTCCCCGCGATACCGTGCCTGCCACTTCTAAGAGCGCGGATGCATTCGATACCACTTTCAAATGGCACGTTCCAGAGTCCCGCCGCGATAGTTTTGGCAAGAGCATCGCTCTTAGTACTGTCGGCAAGATACTCCGCAAGTGTAAAGAATAGGTTGCCAATAGGATGACTGAAGATGTTAATCCTGCGCTCCGAAGAGACGGGGATAGACCTTGATTCGAGGAAGTGAAGCACCCGCTCAAGATCGCGATTGGTCTTCGTGATTACGGCAACCGTGCTCCCCTTTTCCCTTTTGAGAATGGTCTGTATTTCGTTTGCCATATAGTTAAGGGTGATCTCTCCCACACCTCCCCGTATGATATCGATGGGTTTTGAGGGAGTACTGCCTCCTGAAACAAGTTTGACCCGCAAATGCGCATGCTCCCCTTTTGCATAGTTGTTCTCGATCATGGAAAAAGCTCCGTCCAAAAGGCGCTGATGGGAGCGATAATTCCTACGAAGCGCTATAGTCTTCATATCCTTCCACGCATTTTTAAACATAAGGAAGTTCTTCACTGAAGCACCCTGAAAACGATAGATGGCTTGCTTTTCGTCTCCCACAACAAAGACGTTGGGAGATTCAAAGAAATCGGCAAGCAGGCGCACTAAAAGATTTTGCGAATCATTAGTGTCCTGATGCTCGTCAACGAGGAGGTACAGAAATTTCTCCTGCAAGAGCCGAAGGAGAAGCGTATCTCTCTGCAACGCGTGCAGAAGCTCCGTGATGAGATCGTCAAAATCCATGCGCCGCTCGTTTCGCTTTTGCTTTTCATACTCCTCAAAAACAGCGGCAAAGAAAACGGTGCGCTCGCATTTCTCTAGGTATTTTTCTGCCTCTGCCTTGAGAGTGCCCCGTGTAGCTCCGCGGGTGGAAATAGAGTCAGGATCGGCCTTGATACGCTGTATCTCCTCTTTTGCGAAGGCGCAAACCACTTCCGGCGTAAGCGCTTCGCGCTTTGCTTCACTAATTGCTCCCACTATTTTTGCGACATAAAAATCGGGGTTGCCGAAGGGTCGGAGGGACGCGAATTCCTCTCCCTTTAAAATCTCGCGAATAAGGCTCTCGGCATCGATGTCGGTCATCTGTTTCGCTCTCGAAAGGTGCACAAAGTGGTCCTGAAATTCAGCGATCACACTCGCCGCGAAACCATGGAAGGTGTGGAGTCGCACTTCGTCGGCGCGCGCTCCCATGAGGAGATGGAGCTTCTGCCGCATCGCCTTGACTCCCGCGTCGGTAAAGGTAATCGCGAGAATCCCCGAGGGAGGCGTATCGGTCTTTCGAAGGATGTTGGCGATGCGGAGCGTGAGTACGGTGGTCTTCCCTGTCCCCGGTCCCGCGATCACCATGACCGGCCCCTCGATCGTATCGACCGCTTCTTTTTGCTTGGGGTTTAGCTTCCCATACTGCTCTAAAAACCGTGCATCACCGGCACGTTTAGCTATGGCGGATCCACTTCTTTTTTCTTGATTTTTAGAAGCCTTCAGGGTCATGCCCGAGAGTATAGCATAGTGATTTGCTCTATCTGGAAATACGTAGTAAGCTCAAAAAAGCATTATGAACACAACAACTCGACCGCGAAAGTTCGTGTCCCGAACTCGACTCACACCGATGCCTGTTTGGCAATTCCTCAACAAAGCCCACATCGTACCGAGCGCGCTGGCGAGGGGTTTCATTACCCGGCACAAGATTAGCACTGTAGGCGAACTCCTTGCCACACCCACCTATCAGGAAAAGGAGTCGGTATGGCGGGCGCTCTCTCCACTCCAGGAAGAGTTCAGACTACGCGGATTCGCCTCTTACCGTCATCGATTCCTGGCATCATCGATTTGATGCCATGCGAAAGCACAAAGGGCTTTACAAAACCGGTTCCGCGAGAGCGCGGAACCGGTTTTTCTTTCCTTCAGCTTTTTCTACCAACCATTAACCGCCTCACCCCAATTCACTTGTATCAGTATCTATTGCTTCACGCCCGTTACTGTCTCCTGAATAATCTTTTGGGCTCTGCTTAATTTGATGTCAGTTATTCCTTCCCTTCCCACGATATTTTGAAGATGTTGCAAACCAAAATTTGTTGCATCTTCCTTAAATAGATGTTCGTAATTCGGGTTCCCCTTCAACTTTTGAATGCTGTTCCAGGCATCTCCTAGAGATACATCGTCACTAACCATCCGATCTAAGGTCTTTACAAACTCAAGCAAACCAATCTGATCCCTTCGCTGGAGACTACCGACCCAACGTGCAAGGCTCTCCTCAAAATTTTCAGGGCCCGGCACACCTTCTGTTTGTTTAGAGTCTTTCATAAATCATTCGAGATAGCCAAGGTTATTTTAAATCATAGCCCGTAAACGACCTATAGGCTATGTAGGAACAAATCCTACTCCCTTTCATCCCTACTTACTACTAGCTACTCCGCCAGCTGGCGGACTACTTACTTCCCCTCTAGTATCCCTGCAACTTCTTCGACTTTTCGTGTTGACGGATTTTTTCGTGGGCTTTCGCCTCGATTTGGCGAATACGCTCTCTCGTGACACCGAATGTCTGACCGACTTCTTCAAGCGTATGAGTAATACCATCGATAAGTCCGTGCCGAAGTTCCAGGATTTTGCGCTCTTTCTCGGAAAGATCTCCTAAGATTTCCTTTACTTGATCGCCTAAAATGCGTCGTGAAGATTCCTGATCAGGCGAGAGTATCTTGTCGTCATGGAGGAAGTCACCGAGCGTTGATTTGCCATCGTCTCCTTCATCACCAACAGGCGATTCAAGAGAAACGGTATCCTGATCGATCTTCTCAATCTGATAGACCTTGTCCGTTTCAATACCCATCTCAACGCCAATTTCTTCGGGGAGCGGATCGCGGCCAAGATCCTGCGAGAGACGCCGCACGACCTGCTTGTATTTCGCGATGGTCTCCACCATGTGCACCGGCACGCGAATCGTCCGAGATTGGTCCGCGAGCGCTCGCGTGATCGCCTGGCGGATCCACCAGGTGGCGTAGGTCGAGAATTTATAGCCTTTGGTCCAGTCGAATTTATCAACCGCCTTGAAGAGGCCTAAGTTGCCTTCCTGGATGAGGTCGAGAAGCGTGAGATCGGGAGAGCGGCCGACGTACTTTTTCGCAATCGAAACCACAAGACGCAGGTTTGCTCGGGCGAGGAGGTTCTTCGCCTCCATGTCGCCTGCCTGAATGCGCTTCGCGAGTTCCTTCTCGTCTCGCGCGTTGATGAGCGGATATTGGCCGATCTCCTTTAGATACATTTGTATCGAATCGTAGGATCCGTCGCCGCTCTTTCCCACATAGACGTTTTTCTTGCTCCGCGGCTCCTCGACCTCTTTTTCAAGCATGCCCCCACCTTCAAGGACATCAATGCCCATGGTCTGAAACTTTGCGTAGAGATCGTCGAGGAAGATGATATCTTCTTCGATCGTTGGAAACTCCTTCAGGATTTCATCATAGGTGACGAATCCGCGTTCCTTGCCTTTGGCGATGAGGCGATCCGCCTTGATATCACGCTCCTTGCCCTTCACGGGCTTTTCTTTCGGCAAAATCTTCTTCGGCAATCGGCGCTTCTTGGAAGATGCTTTCACAGTACTTTTGCGCTTTTTTCGACGCTCGAGTGATTTCTTTGACTTCACAGCCATAGGTGAAAAATTAGAACTGGTTTCAAAACTCTATCGCAATCCAAAGATTCGCGGTATTCGAGGGAACAAGGGCGCAGACGAGGAAGGTGTAGCCGGCTACTCCGACCGAGGATAAGCCATTTTTAACTGGATGCCGCGATAGGACGTGTCGAAATGGTTTCAATTAATAATGCCATGGTAGGTTTTGAAACCAATTCTAACAACGTCCCGATACTCTAACACGTTTCAGGAAATTCTCAACTGCCGAAGCTACGCCGAATCCAGAAATCGGGCTGACGTCAGTGCTCCGAGTTTTTGAGAGACTTCACTGTATTTTTGAAGTAAGGCGGCGGTTTTTTCCTTATCGCCTCCTCGCTCCGCTTCCGTAAGGAAGTGCATCATTTCGCTAAGCTGCCTCCTAAGCTCATCTTCCTCGAAGTGGTGAAGGAGTTCCTGTTCTTCCTTTTCACTCACGCTCTCATCGCCATAACGAACGCTTGCCTCAAGGAGGAGCATGTCTCTTAAAGGCTCATAGCGAGCGAGAGCCTCTTCAAACCTCTCCTTCCCCATGATTCGAGTAAGGGTCTCTCGTATTCTCTCGCGCGTATCCTTCTCCTCGCGCGACTCTGCGAAAAAGAGAATAGCAAATAGCTGTCTCTCCCGAGCGTCCGGACGCGAGGGCGCGGGAGATTTCTTTTCGGAGACGTTTCCAGGCGCTGGACGCGCGGGTGAAGGGAGCTTGTCAAACGCTTCCCAAAGGCTCTGCTCTCGAAGTCCGAGTTTGTCCGCGATTGCCTTGATGAAGTGCGACTGCTCGACGCGTGAGGGAAGGAGCAAAAGAAGCGGGAGGAGCGTCTTCTCAACCGCGATAGCCCGCTCGCGTCCCTCGGTCACCTTACGGAGGAGATGCTCAAGCAAAAAATCCACCACGTGCTTCGCCTCCTTCACCGCCTTCTCCCACTCCTTAGGATCCTTCAAAATAAGCTCGGCGGGATCCTTACCCCCCGTGAGGGCGATCACTTTGACATTCATACCCTGTGAGAGCGCAAGGGAGAGGGCTCGCTCACTCGCGCGAATCCCCGCACTGTCGGCGTCGAACGAGAGAAGCACATTCTCCGAGAGCCGCTTAAGTCGCGCGAGTTGCTCTAAGGTGAGCGCCGTGCCGGAGACGGCGACCGTATGCGTGTAGCCAGCCTGATGCGCCATGAGAAGATCCATTTGACCCTCGACGAGTATGACCGCATCCCTCTCCCTAATAGCGAGTTTCGCAAGATGAAAACCATGGAGCACTTCCGACTTTTTGAAGAGAATCGTCTCGGGACTGTTGATGTACTTTCCCGTCTTACCGTCATCGAGCGCAGGGAGTATTCGCCCTGAAAAAGCGATGACACGCGAGGCGCTGTCCTGTATCGGGAACATGATACGCCCTCGGAAGGTGTCGTAGAACTTGTCTCCTTGCTTGGGCGAGCCGTCTTCGGCTCTAGCCCGCTTCACGAGACCCACCTTCTCCATCTCCTCGGGCTTAAATCCTTCCTTGAGAAGATGGTTGAAAAGCGCTCGCCAATCGTTTGGTGCGAAACCAATCCGCCACACCTTTCGGGTCTCGTCGGAAAGTCCTCGATGCTTCAGATACTCTTTCGCCTCGGTGCTCTGTTCGAGTTCGTCTTCAAGGAAGCGAGTCGCTTTTTCAAGCAGAAGATACAGTCGCGAATACTCGCTTTGCATCTTCGGATCGAGCCTCTGCAGGGTAACGCCCGCGCGGGACGCGAGCACGCGTAGCGCGCCTACGAAATCAAGTCCCTCAAACTCCTGCACGAAAGTAAAGATGTCTCCTTTCGCCTGACAGCCAAAGCAGTAATACGAGCCGCGAGCGGGCGAAACGAAGAAGGACGGCGTTTTCTCGCTGTGGAAGGGGCATATGCCCTTCAGCGACGCGCCGGCCCTCGTAAGCTGCATATACGAACCCACAACATCAGCAATCGAGAGCCGCTCTTTGATTTGTTCTACCGGAGTGGACATGACTATAACTTATCACTGAATGACAAATAACTGAATAACGGAGGCTTCTTGATGCCCCGAGTTATTCAGTGATTCAGTTGCTTGTCCCGTGGCGAGTTCTCGAGCTTTACGGGCCTGCCCCCTCTCGAGTCTTATAGGGATAGTGACCAGTTATTCGGCGGGTTCTTCGAGAGTCGCTTCTGGATACAGCTCCTTCTGCATTTTCGCGATCATCGCCGCTTTCGGTCCGCCCTTAAAGCCGGTGCCTGCCGGAATGAGACGCCCGATAATGACGTTCTCCATGAGTCCTTTTAGTGAATCCTTGCTTCCACGCACCGCCGAATTGATGAGCACTCTTGTCGTATGCTGGAACGACGCGGCGGAGAGAAAGCTTCGTCGCGAAAGGGACACCTCCGAGATGCCCATGACGAGCGATTCCGCCTTCGCTTCTTCCAGTCCTTTCTCTTTCGCGACTTCATTCTCGAGCGCGAGCGCGAGCGGATCAACCACATCTCCGACCGAGAGGAGCGTCCCCCCGCCATCTTTCACCTTTCGGCGGAAGAACATCTGACGAACAATGGTTTCGATGTGTTTCCGCGCCACCGTCTCTCCCTGCAGTTCATAGGGTTTGGTGACCTCGCTGATGATGTACTCCTGCGCGCGCTCTCGTCCTGCGTATTTAAAGAGTTCATCAATATCGGCGGCGCCGTCGGTGAGAAGGTCTCCTTTTTTGACCTTGTCCCCCACCTTCACGAGCGGAATGCGGTTGTAACTCATGACGTACTCCGATTCGCTCTTCTTTTTGCTCTTGGTAGTTTTGGGCTTATCCGCGATGTCGGGAAGGATGATCATGACTTTTTCCTTGCCAAGATCCTTGATCTCGCTTATGACGCCATCCACGCGCGCGACGATCGCCGGATATTTGGGCGCGCGCTTCTCAAAGAGTTCTTCAACGCGCGGAAGACCTTGCGTGATGTCGCCGCCAAGCGAGGAAACGCCTCCGGTGTGGAAGGTGCGCATGGTAAGTTGGGTTCCCGGCTCCCCGATCGCCTGCGCCGCGACGGTTCCTACCGCTTCGCCAAGGCCGACAATTTCGTGCTTACCAAGGTCGAGTCCGTAGCACTTCTGGCAGATGCCCGAGACACTCTTGCACGAGAGCGGCGAACGGACGAGCACTTCAAAGACACCTGCCTCTTGCACCTTTTGCGCATCTCTCTTAGAGAGAAGATCGCCTTTCTTGAATAGCACGGTGCCGTCTTTCTGCACAATGTCCGCGGCGAGAAAACGACCCCGAATATTCTTGCTAAGCTGGGTATCGATACCCGAAGCGCTGCTTCGAGAAATCTTGACGCCCTCTTTCACGCCGCAGTCCTCTTCAGTCACAATGACGTCTTGCGCCACTACGAAGAGTTTTCGCGTGAGGTATCCCGCTTTGGCGGTGTTCAGCGCCGTGTCGGTAAGCCCTTTGCGCGAGCCGTGGGTCGTAATGAAGTATTCGATGGGGGTAAGACCCTCTTTCATGCAGGAAAGGATGGGGAATTCGATAGTTTCTCCGGCGGTGTTTTGGATGAGGCCTTTCATGCCCGCCATCTGGGTAATTTGCGAGAAGGAACCTCGCGCGCCGGAATACACCATGTCGAACACCGAACCGTTTTTATCGAGCGATTCGGGAATGAGTTTTTCCACTTCGCTTTTCGCGGCGTGCCAAATTTCGATATTCTTGCGGAGACGTTCGTCCTCCGAGAGAAGTCCTTCGCGCCACTGCGCGTACGCGAGCTCTGATTTTCCTTTGGCTTTCTCGATTACCTCTGCTTTCCCTGCCGGAACCTTCACGTCGTCAATGCCCCAGGTAATGCCCGAGTAGGTCGCGTACTTAAAACCAAACGCTTTGATCCTGTCCATGATCGTGGGGATTTCAGAAATGCCGTAGCGATTGATGAGGTCGTCAACGAGCGCGGCCATGCTCTTTCGCTCCATTTCCCTATTGATGTACGCATAGTCGTTCGGGAGCACCGAATTGAAGAGAAGCCGTCCCACGGTGGTTTCAAACACCTTGCCCTCAAAGGCGGCATACTTTGGCTGATTGGTCGCGAGCACCTTGATGTTGGCGCGGAAATCCACGGCGCCGAAATCCCACGCGGTGATCGCGTTGTTCGGCCGAGAAAATATCTTTCCCTCGCCCTTGGCTCCCGGAAGCACCTTCGTCATCCACCAGCACCCGAGCACGATATCAAGCATTTTGCCGGAGATGATGGGATCTCCCGAACCCGGCTTCAAGATGTTTTTGTGCGCGGCCATGATCTCGCTTGCTTCAAGCTGGGCTTCTTCGGAGAGCGGCACGTGGACAGCCATCTGGTCGCCGTCGAAGTCCGCGTTAAAGGCGGTGCACACAAGCGGGTGCACCTGAATCGCGTTACCCTCGATGAGCACCGGCTGAAACGCCTGGATGCCAAGGCGGTGGAGCGTCGGAGCGCGGTTGAGGAGCACGTACTTTTCCCTGATCACGTCTTCGAGAATGGCCCACACTTCAGGCACGCCCTCCTCGAGAAGACGTCCCGCCCCGCGAATATTGAAGGCAAGTTCCTTCTGGAGTAGCTTCGAAATAACGAAAGGGCGAAAAAGCTCAAGCGCCATGTGCTTCGGGAGGCCGCACTGATGAAGCCGGAGTTCGGGGCCGACCACGATAACGGAGCGGCCGGAATAATCAACTCGTTTCCCGAGGAGATTTTGCCTAAAGAGTCCGCGCTTGCCCTTCAGATTGTCCGAGAGCGACTTTAAGGGCCGACGCTGGGACGCAGTGAGCGCTCCCGCGGCTCCAACCCCGTGGCGGATCGAGTTATCAATGAGTGAATCAACAGCCTCCTGAAGAATGCGTTTTTCATTTCGCAAGATAACGTCGGGCGCATTGATCTCCTTTAGCTTTCGCAAACGGTTATTGCGGTTAATGACGCGGCGGTAGAGGTCGTTGACATCGGAGGTCGCGTAACGCCCCCCGTCGAGCGGCACCATAGGGCGAAGCGCCGGCGGCACGACTGGAATGCGTGTAAGAAACATCCACTCCGGACGAGTATTCGAGGCAATCATGGAACGAACGAGGGAAAGGCGCTTGTTGACGCGTTCGCGCTCCACCGAGCTTACGGTGTCGATTTTGGCCTCAAGCGACTTTTGAAGTTCGTGCAGATTGAGCTTTGAGAGAAGCGCGAAAATAGCTTCAGCGCCGACGCTCGCTTCAAACAGCGTCCCGTATTTGAGCGAAAATGAGTGAAAAGCGACTTCATCGAGCACGGCACCTTGGGTGATTCCCTCAATCTCATGTTTGGCCGCGAGGTATCTTTCTTTGAGCGCGTCACGATCTTTTTCGGTCGTAAGCCCCTTTACCTTGGTGCGATACTCATTTTCGAGTTCCCGAAGAAGGCGGGCACGTTCTTCCGGCACTACTTTGGTAATGAGGTACCCCGCGAAATAAATCACCTTCTCAAGATCCCCCGATGACATGCCAAGAAGAAGTCCTAGACGCGAAGGCATGCTCCGCAGGAACCAGATGTGCGAGACCGGAGTGGAAAGTTCGATGTGGCCCATCCGCTCCCTTCGCACGATGCTGCGAGTGAGCTCGACGCCGCACTTTTCGCAGACAATACCTTTATACCGAACACCGCGGTACTTGCCGCAATAGCATTCGTAGTCGCGGTCGGGACCAAAAATGCGTTCATCGAAGAGGCCGTTTTTCTCGCTTCGCTGTGTTCGATAGTTGATCGTCTCAGGTTTCGTCACCTCGCCGAAAGACCACTCCTTGATGTCATCGGGGGAAGCGATGCGCAGGAACACAGAGTCAAAATCGGTCATGTTTGAGATGGTTTTGGATTTCATATTTTTTGAATATCGAATTTCGAATACCTAATTTCGAAAAATATCTAATATCGAATAAGAAAATAGTGGGGTGCTTTATCTGGTTATGTATTTCGTATTTTTCGGTATTCGATATTAGGTATTCGATATTTCTTTAGCGCGTGCGTTCGCGTTTACGCTCGTACGAATTCGACCGCTGTTTTACCGGAGCCGCCTCCCCTTCCGCCCCCTCTTTCCGCAAATCCACATCGAGTGCAAGTCCGCGAAGCGTATTTAGGAGAACGCCAAATGAGGCGGGCGCATTCATCTCTCCGATCCGCTCTCCTTTCACTATCGCATCGAATGCCGCGGAGCGCCCGAGGATGTCGTCCGATTTAATGGTGAGCATTTCCCGAAGCGTGTACGCCGCTCCGTGTCCGAGGAGCGCCCAGACTTCCATTTCACCGAATCGCTGTCCTCCCCCCTGCGCCTTACCCCCAAGTGGCTGCTGCGTGATGAGCGAGTAGGGTCCGATACTGCGCATGTGAATCTTATCCTCAACCATGTGATGCAGCTTCATGATGTACATGTACCCAACCGCGATGTCTTGACTGAATGCTTCGCCGGTCCGGCCATCGAAGAGTTTCATTTTCCCCGACGCGCTTACTCCTGCTCGCACCAACTCCTCTTTTATCTCCGTGTCCGTCGCACCGGCGAACGGAGGCACGATGGCCTGGTACTGCAGTGTGTGCGCCGTAAGTCCAAGATGAAGTTCGAGGATTTGCCCGAGGTTCATGCGCGATGGCACCCCAAGAGGCGTGAGGATCATATCCACGGGGCGCCCGTCCGCCATGTACGGCATATCTTCCTCGGGAAGTACCTTTGAGATGACGCCCTTGTTTCCGTGACGGCCAGCGAGCTTGTCGCCAACCGACGCCGCACGAAGCTCGGCCACCTCTATATGTATTCGCTTGATGATGCCCGACTCGAGCTTATCCCCCTTTTCCCTTGAAAATACCTTAACGCCGATGATGCGCCCGCGCTTCCCGTTTTCCATGCGCTTCGAGGTATCCTTCACGTCCCGAGCTTTTTCGCCAAAGAGAGACCGAAGCAGTCGCTCTTCTGGCGTGAGCTGAGTCTCCCCCTTCGGGGTGATTTTCCCCACGAGGATGTCGCCCGGACGCACTTCCGCGCCGATGCGGACGACGCCGTCCTCATCAAGATTTTTGAGCTTGTTTTCGCCGACGTTTGGAATATCATGCGTCGTGATTTCGGGACCAAGCTTTGTGTCACGGACGTTGACGACGAACTCCTCGATGTGAACGCTCGTAAAGCGGCTGTCTTTGACTAGGCGCTCTGAAATGATGATCGCGTCTTCATAGTTGGAGCCGGACCATGACATAAAGGCGATGAGAATGTTTTGTCCAAGCGCCATTTGTCCTCTGTCGCTCGATGAAGTATCCGCAAGCACGTCGCCTCGAGATACTTTCTCTCCAAGGGACACGATCGGGCGCTGGTGGAAAGAGGTGAAGCCATTCGTCCGCGAGAAATTGACAAGGTGGTATTCTCTCTCCTTCCCTTTCTCGGTTTTAATCACGATCCGCCGCGAATCCACTTTGCTCACCATGCCTGATTCCTTCGCGATGATGAGCCGCCCTGTGTCGCGCGCGGCGGTTTCCTCAATGCCGGTCGCGACAAGCGGGGCTTCGGGTATAAGACAGGGGGTTGCCTGCTTTTGCATGTTTGACCCCATGAGCGCCCGGTTCGCGTCGTCGTGATTGAGGAATGGTATCATGGAGGTTGCCACGGAAAACGCCTGATTGGTGGCTACGTCGATGTAATCGACGTCTTCGCGCTTCACGAGCTCCGGTTTGCCGTTAAGGCGCACCTCGACTTCTTCGGAAAGAATGGCTCCTTTTTCGTCATAGGAAATTGCCGCGTGCGCGATTTTATAATTTTCTTCTTCAAGGGCATTGAGGAACTGGATCTCTTTCCCGATGACTCCTTTCTCCACTTTCGCGTAAGGGGTTTCGATCATGCCGAAATTGTTCAAGCGCGCGTACGTCGAAAGGCGAAGAATAAGGCCGATGTTTGGCCCTTCGGGCGTATGGATCGGACAGAGCCTGCCGTAGTGCGAAGGGTGCACGTCGCGAACTTCAAATCCCGCGCGTTCGCGAGTAAGTCCTCCGGGACCGAGCGCCGAGAGCGTGCGCAAGTGCTCAAGCTCGGAGAGAATATTTTCTTGCTGCATGAACTGCGACAGCTGGTTCGTCGTGAAGAATTCCTTGATGCGCGCCTGCAAGGGTTTTGGTGAAATGAAGTTGACGGGAAGCGTCACGTCGGACTCCACCGTTGACATGCGGTCTTGCACGTTCCTCTTGATCTGCGCCATGCCGACACGGATTTTCTGTTGGAAGAGTTCGCCGACGAAACGCACCCGTCGCGAACCGAGGTGGTCAATGTCATCCTCCATCGCTCCGGGAGTGTTGTCGAGCGTGATCACGTGCGAAACGATGTCCACGACGTCACTAAGCGAAATCGTCCGCCTTTCCATCTCCTTTTCATCCATTGATTTACCAAACCGCTTGTTAAAGCGGAAGCGTCCCACTTTGGAAAGGTCGTAGCGCTCCGGATCAAAAATTGATCTGATGAACTCCTTCGCGTTTTCAACACTGCCAATCTCCCCGTCGCGAAGGCGCTTGTGGATTTCAATGAAGGCCTCGTCGGTGGTCTTAGCGTGATCTTTCGCGAGAGTGGCCTTAAGGTGCGCCTCGGCCGCCGGGTTCCCCGAAAAGAGGCTGAAAATATGCTTTTCGTCCTTGGCGCCGAGGATGCGAAGGAGCGAAGAAACGGCAAATTTGCGCTTGCGATCGATGCGCACATAGAGACTCCCGTCCACATCGGTTTCGATTTCTATCCAAGCGCCTCGCGCGGGAATAATCTTCGCGCCGAAATACTGTTTCCCTTTGATCTCATCGGAGGTAAAGAAGACGCCGAAGCTTCGCGCAAGTTGCGGCACAATAACGCGCTCAATGCCCGAGATAATGAATGTCCCGTGCTCGGTCTGCATGGGAAAATCCGCCATGAAGATTTCCTGCTCCTTCACCGATCCGACAATCTTGTTCTTCAGGCGAACCGTGACCTTTAACGGCGCCTCAAACGAGAGTTTGTTTTGCTTCGCGTAAAATTCATCGTACTTGGGCTCCAAAAGTTTGAAGCCTGTAAAATCGAGTTCGAATTTCTTGCCGGAGTAATCCTTAATGGAAGAAAATTCCGAAAACACCTCCTTCAGTCCTGTTTCAAGAAGCCACTTGAAGGATTCCACCTGTGGTTCCACCAAATTCGGGAGTGTCGTGAGAGGCGACTTGTAGGAACCGAAATACTTTTTCGGTCGGGCTTCTTTGATGCTGCTCTGTTCAGAAATCATAGTGTCTCTTTTAAAACTTAGACGAGTAAGCGATGGGCATACAAAGAATGTCGAACGCACACACAACAAAAAGAAAAGGCCCTTTTCTCTCGGGTCTTTGCGCTCTGTGTAGTTGCTAGTTATGGATTAGCAAGAAATGTGAGGCTAACGCTCTTTCCTGCTCCGCGCAACTCAATCTAGGCAGGTGCCGGTAATGTATATGAGAGTGGTTTTTTTGTCAATACCCTTATCCACACCTCTGTTGGGAGACCGCATGTGCGGCGAAGACGCGGGAAGATATGTAGCGTATACTGCTCTGTATGCGAAAGTTCTTCGGCGTTGAGAAAAATGTCTTCTTCATGGGGCTTGTCTCATTCTTCAATGACTTCTCCAATGAGATGATCGTGTCCATCTTCCCCGCGTTCTTCAGTTCGGTGCTAAAGTCGGGCGCCGCGTCGCTCGGACTCATCGAGGGGCTCGCTGATGGGCTCTCCAACATCACCAAGATATTTTCGGGGCGCCTCTCGGATAAACTGCAGCGGCGCAAACTCTTAGCGCTCTCTGGCTATGTGCTCTCGGTGGCCACGCGCCCCTTCTATCTTGTGTCGGGAACGGCGGCGCACATACTGGGCATCCGAGTCGTGGATCGGATTGGCAAAGGTGTGCGCGAAGCGCCGCGAGATGCGCTCCTCTCTCTTTCGGCAAAGAAGGGAGAGATCGGGCGATCATTCGGTTTTCAACGCGCTATGGATTCGGCGGGCGCGATTTTAGGCCCCTTGGTCGCGTTCCTTATTCTTTCTCTCTTTCCCGGGGCATTTAACACTGTGTTCATCACGGCATTCTGTGTCGGCATCCTTGCCTTGTTTTCGTTTGTGTTTATTCACGAGGTGGCGGCGAGCGCCAGTCACCGCGAGAAGCTCAGACTGCGGCTCCGGGCGCATACGAGCGACTTCAGGCGTTTTCTGGTCATTATTTTCATTCTGTCCCTGGCGAATCTCCCCATCGCGCTTCTCCTCCTGCGCACACAGGATCTTGGCCTCAACCTCCGCTACATTCCACTCTTCTACCTCTTCTTTAATGTCTCCTTTAGCTTATCGGCCCTCTTTGCCGGACGGACCGCGGACAGAGTGGGCGACAAGCCGGTTATTCTCGGCGGATACCTCCTCATCGCACTCGGGTATCTCTTCATGATCTACGACCACACTCTCACCGCGCTCGCCATCGGCTTCGTTATCCTTGGTATGGGGAGCGCCTTTACCGATAGCGTCCAGCGCTCCTTCGCCGCGAGGCTCACCAGCGCCGAGGAACGTGGCAGTGCCTATGGACTACTCAACGCCGCGATTGGATTCGGGTTACTTTTTTCAGGCGTCGTTGGGGGGCTCCTGTGGGAACACTTTGGAGCTACCACTGCACTCTCACTCTCACTTGGCCTCATCCTCGTCTCTCTTATCGGTTTTGGTCTCGTGAATGGGAAGCGTGCCTGATACGGAACACGATGACCCACGGTCTTACTTCGACTCGCACGTACATAGGCTAATTCGTGCGAATTAGCCTATAAGAAAGGAGTTAACGTTTGCGTTTAAGTTTCCACTCGTCAATCTTGGCTCGGTGGCCTGAGAGAAGAATCTTAGGCACGCGGAGCTTCTTGCTTTTGTATTCGAGTATTTCAGGGCGAGTGTACACATCAGGGCTTGCAATGCGAGTTTCTTCGCGCGAATTGAAATCCCCAAGCACACCCTCTACCTGCCTCGCGATCACGTCTATCATGACCATGGCCGGGAGTTCTCCTCCGGTGAGCACGAATGGACCAACTGACACTTCCTCCACCTTGAATGCTTTTTTGACTCGTGCATCAATCCCTTCGTACCGTCCGCAGATGATTATAAGGTCCTTCTGTGTTGCATATTTCACCCCGCTCGCATTCGTGAATTGTTTCCCACTTGGACTCAGCCAAACAATGGGGGCTTTTAGCTTATAGCTTTTAGCTTTTAGCTTTTTCGGCGTTCCAACGTTTTTGAGAATGTTGGAATGTGCTTTTTCGATAGCGCGGATAACAGGTTCAGCTTGGATAACCATCCCTGGCCCACCTCCGTATGGTGAGCGGTCGATTCTCTTGTGTT
>MHRI01000022.1 GCA_001820935.1 Candidatus Taylorbacteria bacterium RIFCSPHIGHO2_01_FULL_51_15
AGAGAACGACCCCCTTATCGAGTAGCCCCTTTTTCTCAACCGAGGAGAGCGTGGAAAGGCAGGTAATGGGATGAAGCTGTTCGCCCTCGATGAGGTCATGCAGATTTCCGCTACGCGGATAATTCCAGCCGATGAGGCGAACTCCCGAACACTCGCTATACTTTATCGCCTGTGTCGTAAAGTTGGTGTTGGTAATAAGAAGTCCCTCGTCCAAGAGACGTTCTTTACCAAACATAAACTTCTGGCCTTTCAGATCATCAAAACGGGCCTTGATGTAGAGCGCCACCTTGAGATCCGACTTGATGCCAATCTCGTTATGAAATTTCGCCTCGGCCATGATAAGTCTATTCTCATTCCAGATCACCACATCCATCTCGTGATTCGTGCATTTCCCGTCCACCATTTGATCGGTGAGTGTCTCAAAACCGCGTGCTTTAAAGAGCTCCGCCACGAACTTCTCGAACGGGAAGCCCGAAGGGCCAAGCTCCGCGATCGCTCGTTTGAGCGAATACCGGGCTGATGCCGGTCGCTCAAATTTGTGGAGAAGTTCATAGGCATGGCGGTAAATGGCCGAGGTGCTCATGCCATCCTCAATTTCCCGCTCGATGTGGCCGGCGATTTTCTCCGTGACTGGGAGAGACGCGCCGGCCTTCTTGAGCGAGGCCTCAAGCTTACGGCCGTCAAACGCTTGTCTCGTGCCGTCCGATTTTACGATAAAAACGCTACGATTGTGCATGCCAAGAGTATAACAAAATAACTAGCAACTGAATAACACAGAGGTTAGGCAATGATCCCTCCACCGAGCAGAATGTCACCGTCATATAAGACGAGTGATTGCCCGGGAGCCACTAAGCTTTTCGAAGACGTAAAGCGAATTAGGAATTTAGAATTATGAAGTATGAGAGCAGCATTTAGGAGAGCTTCTCTATAACGGGTTCTCACACCATACGTCTTCCCCTCGATAGGCTCGGCGAGCCAATTACAGTTCTTGATTTCAACTTCGGTCACGCCTCGCTCCAGAGCTCCTTCGGGAGATTTCCGAGAGACCGTAACGGTGTTCCTTCTCATATCCTTTCCGACCACATAGTGTGGCTTCTGCGAAGTAACACCGCCGATTCGTTCGCCGATAGTGTAGAAAAACGCGCCATGATGCTCGCCTACCCGGCTCCCCTTCTCATCAAGTATCTTTCCCTTTTTTGGTTGAATATAGTGGGAAAGAAACTCTTTCATATCCACTTTACCGACAAAACAGAGTCCCTGACTGTCCTTCTTGTCCGCGGTGATGAGTCCAAATCTTTTCGCAAGCTTTCGCACCGTGGTCTTTTTCATGCCACCGACGGGAAACAGAATGTGCGGGAGCTGTTCCTTGCGGATTTGCCAGAGAAAATACGACTGGTCTTTATTCAAATCCCTAGAAATTTTCAATTTACAATTTTCAATTTTCAGTGAATTTTCAATGTTAAAATCTTCATTTTTTGGAAATTGGAAATTGGAAATTGGAAATTCTCGCGTTTCCACGCGAGCATAGTGTCCGGTCGCGATGAAGTGAGCTCCTTTCTTCCGCGCAAATTTGTAAAACCCGCCAAACTTTATGAAACGATTGCACATCACATCGGGGTTTGGGGTCTTCCCTGCCTTATATTCAGCAATCATATAGTCCACGACCTCCTTTCTGTATTCCTTCTCGAGGTCAAGCTCTATGAAGGGAATGCCGAGTTCCGCGCATACGCGCATGGCGTCCAGCCGGTCATCCTTCCATGTGCAGTCAAAAAAATCCGGTTGCCAGACCTTGATGAACACGCCGGTCACTTCATGCCCCTGTTTTTTGAGTAACGCAGCTGAAACAGAACTGTCCACTCCTCCGGAGAGTCCCACGAACACTTTTTCCTTCGCATAATTCATAATTCATATTCCATAATTCATTTATTGAGATACTTCGCCCGATTCATAAGGTGTTCCGCGTGCGTGACCGCATAGTGCATTTCACCTTCCGCGTCCGAAAGGTAGTAAAGATAAGGAGTCTCTGTGGGGAGCACCGCGGCCTCTATGGCGTCAAGTCCCGGATTGCTGATCGGGCCTGGCGGCAACCCCGTATACTTGTAGGTATTGTAGGGCGATTCAAGAGATAAGTCGCTCGTAGTAAGTTCATAGGTATTTTTTCCGATGATGTAGGGAAAGACCGCGTCAACCTGCAGGGGCATTCCGAGCTCGAGTCGTCGCCACAGAATTCCGGCCACTTTCTGCCTTGTCTCCATGGTCCGAGCCTCTTCCTCAAGGAGTGAGGCCATGATGAGGATTTCGCGAAGAGGCCGCCCGAATGCCTCCACCTCCTTCGCCATGGGCTCCACTCGCTTCGAGAAATTTTCTTCCATCTTTCGGAGTACCTCCTCTTCGGAGGCGCTTTTCGGAAACAAGTACGTATCTGGGAAGAGATACCCCTCTTTCTTCCTTGCCAGCTCCAGAAAGCGTGCCGAATCGAAATTCGTGAGAGTATTCGAGAGGAGCGAGGTCACTTCCCTGTTGTTTAATCCTTCCGGTATGGTGACTTTAACAGGTACACTGCTCGCGATACCACCGGTGAGTCTCTTCGCAAGCCCGATCACCGATACGGGAGCCTCAAGATAATATTCGCCGGCCTTGATGCCTCCTTCTCCCCCGAGCATGATGCTCCAGACCTTGAACCAAAAGGGCGAGCTGATCGCGTTTCGCTCGGCGAGGAGCCCCGCGGTCTCGCCGAGCGTCATTCCCGTTTTTATGGCGATGAGCGTCCCCTTTGGAAACGCGGAAGGAGGGCTCCACGAGACAAGATAAAATATGAGAAAGAGCGACACCAAGGAGAGCGCCACGAAGGAGAGGAGTCGCCATGGCACGGCATGCTTTCGAAAACGATCGTAGAATGCACTTCCTGCATGCTCGGAGAGTGGCGAGAGAAGGTAGTCAAGCACGGAGTCTACGTTTTGTTTTTCTTCTGGGTTGGACATTGAGGTAATAACCAATAACCAAGATACAATTCCGCAAATCTCCCTAAATGGGAAGATTTGCGGGGGGTTCCACCTTCTTCGACGGGATGCGCTCGAAGGTGGGTGTGGTAACCACCTTGCCGGGGATATGGTACATGGTTGCGAGCTCTTCCGCAGTCAGGATATATGGCTTGGACTGCCAGTTGCGATATGGCGCGTAGAAGAAGGAGCGGCGGCGAAACGCGTCAACCATGAGCCTCGCGTATTTAGGTATATAGAGGTTCATGGCCCAGTTCTTGAGTCCGAACAAGAACAGGAAATCCTTAGTCGGGTCGCTAATGTCGGTGTACCAGCCGAGTTTGAATCCGTTTAGCAAATTCGAATTAAAAGGCTTGCGAAAGGTTCCGAGAAGCCCCGAGACGCTCGAGGAGCGGAGGTGAATCACTTCTTTATCGGCATGGTAGCAGAGTCTCACCGTGCACCAGAACGCACGCTTATCGAGGCTTCTCTCGATGGCTTCAACCTGCTTCTTCTCTCCCTCCGTCAGCGTTGGAATAATCGGAAATCCCGTCTTTGTCTGCGAACGTGAACTCTTGGTATGCGGGTCGCGCTTCATAATTTTGTTCACCTCCTTCTGTCCTTCGGCGATCCAGTTCTTGTCGGAAAAAAGCTGTCCTTCCTTAAGTCCGCGAACCTTGTATGCCTGAACCAGTATCTGGATCCAGACGTCCTCCCCCTTTTTCATCGAGCCAAGGTACTCAAGCAGAGTGGAAAGCGGATCGACTTTATACTCCTCCTCCATTTCCTTATCGAGTCCATAGTCCACATACGTCATGATCGGGTACGGATCCGGCCGCTGGAGAACGAAGTACGTCCCCCACGTGAAATTCTCCTTCGGGTTGAAGACTTTCCGTCTCGCGTAATCCTCAACCTCGACGAGCTCCACGGTCGGGTACTGCGCGTAGAGCTGTGCCTCGAGCACATTCTGATATTTTTTCAGCGTCCAGACATAAAAATGCACATCTCCTCCAAACGAAGCGATTTCATAGGAGAACCAGGGACGAACTTTTCCATCCCAATACGTTTCGTTATATTCCACCGCCCCCGTCTCATACATCGCCATGAAAAAGAGCTCCATAGCCTTGGGAGTTTTCGTGACCTCCTTTGGGATTCGAATTTCAAGAAGCACCTCGCCGGCCTTCTTGATGTAATCAAGGCGAATGTATTTGAGCCACAGCTCAAGAAAGAGCTTTAAGAGAAGGATCGGGAGCCATATCGGGTATGACGTATACACGACATCGAACACCCTTAGAGGAAGCGTGCCGAAAGGAACAGGAATTTGCTTGAAATAGATGAGGAACCCTATGCCGGCAGTCGCGACGAGCGTCCCCCAAAAGACGAAAAATCCCCCTCCCCCGTGTCCGCGAGGAGGCGTAAGCAGTTCGTAGAAAAGTTCCGCCGCGATTTCCACGAGCTCTTCAAGGTAGTGTTTGACGCGATGCCCGATACTTTCTTTGTGAGACATAGAATAATAACCAATAATCAAGAAACAATAACCAAATGGAAACGAAGAAATAACCAATAATCAAGAAACAATAACCAAATGGAAACGAAGAAATAACCAATAATCAAGAAACAATAACCAAACGAGGACGAGCCCATCAATGCTTGATTATTGGCGTCTGGTAATTGATTATTGGTGTCTGGTTATTGGTTATTATAGCAAGCTCACGCAAAACAAAAAGCCCTCTAGGGGATCCTAGAGGAACTTCCTGCAGAGAGTGTCGCTATTGCACAACGCTATACCGTCCCTCCTTATCCTTTTTGAAATATTTCGGATTCTGAAGATTTACGAGAATGGTGTTTTCTTTCACGTAGCGTTCCTTCAGTACTTTCTCCACTACCTCCTCTCTCCTGAGAGGCCCACTTTTTTCGAGAATTTTTCTGATCACGTCCTTCACGACTCCGCTCATGTATCCCCACTCTGCGAGTGCGTAGAGGCCTCTTCCCACCAGAATAAAGCGAGGATCCTTGATGAGTTCGTTATGGGTGGTGGCCACGTGAGCCTTTCGTCCGAAGAGTTTCTCGATCGATTTCGCCACTTCTCGAAAGTGGATTGGCGAGCCGTGCTTTCGGAGCACCAAAAAAGCATAATCACGCATGCCTTTGGCCCGGATGTTGGAAGAAGTCATGAGCCCCCACTCGCCGAGCGGATTCTTTGCAATCATCTTTGAAAGGTTGAGCCAGCGCCGCACCACGCTCTCATGCTTCAGGTGGTCGGCTACGTCTTCGATATGGGTAAGAAATTGGGCGATAATATCAAGCTCCGAAACCAGGTCGTTATCGTTCAGGTTCTTATATAGTTTGCGGAGGGCATCATGCACCTTACCCGCGAGTTTTTCGTCGATGTACCAGCGGTGCCTGAAGTGTTCATCTTCCTTCTCTTTTTTAAATGATTCGCCCACGACGAGCAAGAAGTGAATGTGATTTTGAGTGCTCTTATCGGGTGAAGCGTGGCGAAGGAGCTCATCTTCGGCGATAAGGCCCCCCAGGCTATGAATGAGTGCCTCAAGCTCGGCAAAAATCGGTTTTTCCTTCTCATAAACGCCCGCTTTCCGAATGCTGTGGAGCGCATAGTTTTCAATCTGGCGAACCCGCTCTCTCGTGATGCCGTACTTCTTGCCGATGGCTTCAAGCGTCATCTTCTTCGCCGGATCGCCAAGGCCATAACGGCTCATAATCACGTCCCGAGCGCGTTCGGGAAGCGTAGCAAGCAAGCGCTTTACCGCCTGTTTCGGCTTAAAGGTAAGCCCTGTCGTTGGGACAATTGTTTTAGTCATAGATCGTTCACCACCTCCGCAAACACAGATGATTCTCTCTTTTACTCCTCTCTACAGGAGTTATTTTTAACATATCCAGAATCCGTGTCAAGTCCCAAAAATCAAGGAGCAAAGCGACTATGATTTTTGAGGATGCCCCGACGTTGCGTCGGGGCGCCCAATACCTTTTGTTCCTCACTTCGTTTCGGAATCCTCAATCCTTCACACTCGGAGACTCATGGAAGGA
>MHRI01000023.1 GCA_001820935.1 Candidatus Taylorbacteria bacterium RIFCSPHIGHO2_01_FULL_51_15
TGTCCAAGAAATAGATTTTAAAAAAGTACCAAAGTTTGATGTGCTTGCTTTTGGATTTCCCTGCAATGATTTTAGTGTCGTTGGTGAACAGAAAGGTTTTGACGGAAAATTTGGACCTCTTTATTCTCATGGAGTCAGGGCAATAAACACACATAATCCAAAGTGGTTCATTGCGGAAAATGTCAGTGGCCTACAGAGCGCAAATGGAGGTAACGCTTTCAAGCAAATTTTGAAAGACCTCAGTTCAGCAGGAAAAGGCTATGTTCTTACGCCACACTTATATAAATTTGAAGAATATGGAGTACCGCAACAAAGGCATCGTATTGTCATTATCGGCATAAGAAAAGATTTGGGTTTGAAATTCAAAGTTCCTGCTCCGACTACAAAGAATAATTATGTGAGTGCGCGCGAAGCAATAGAAAATCCACGGATATCAGGTGATGCGCAAAATCACGAGCTTACTAAGCAATCTGCAGGCGTTGTTGAGCGATTAAAACATATTCCTGCCGGAGAAAATGCTTGGTATGAGGGTATACCCCAACATTTAAGGTTAAATGTAAAAGGTGCACGAATGAGTCAAATCTATAAACGATTAGACCCCAAAAAGCCATCCTACACGATCACTGGGAGTGGGGGTGGTGGAACACATGTTTATCATTGGTCAGAGCATCGAGCACTCACAAACCGAGAAAGAGCGCGACTACAATCTTTCCCTGATGATTTTGTATTTGAAGGCTCAAAGGAAAGTGCAAGAAAACAAATTGGTATGGCGGTACCTCCTGTTGGGGCGCAAGCCGTTATTTCTGCTGTGCTAAAAACCTTCGCAGGAATCCCTTACGAATATATTGAGTCAAAAATGACTAATGGGGAAGCTAACGCACAAGAGATAGCGAGTTTATTTGACGGAGTAGAGGTAGGAGCTAGAGTTGCCTTATAAGCTCTTCCCAATCTTTCTTTGATTTTCTTAAGAGACCAGACTCTTTAACGAATCGTACGCCGTCAAATTCTTGTCCGGGAATTGATTTTGTTTCTCTCAGGTCAGTGTAATGACACCAGCCCACAACCTCACAGGGTATATTTATAAAGTCGGGCATTAAATCCTTATATTTTGAATAATGGGGCTTATTCTTTACAGCTTCATTCACTTCCTCTTTTGTCAGTCTTAAAAGATGGTCATCGGGAATATTCGGGCGACAATAGATATAGATATCTGATCTACGCTCTTTTATTCTTATTTCATTTTCTCCGAGCACTAAAAAGGCACTTTTTGGTTTAGACGACTTTATGCCGATGCCTATTTTAGGCATTCTCATCTTCCCTTTGTCCTTAACGGCAGTAATGTCCTGCAAAACAATTTTATCGCGAATATCAAAATCGAGCTCAACATCTACATTAAATTCCCTTTTAAAGAATTTCTTTACAGCAACTTCTCCAAGTTGTCCTTTGACCCAATTTGTTATTTTTTGCCCAAACTCTCTTTGCCGTCCAGTGCCAAAATCTGATTGCACATAATTACGAAAGTGTTGTGCAAGTGCAAAATCTAAACACAAGGCATAGTCGTCTTTATTCAGATCAACAGTTCTCCACGCCAAACTTTCCTTCCATTTTCGTAACACGTCCTCGTCAAAATAAAAGCGACCTCTCCCACCATTTCTGTTGACGCAGGGAAATTCAGCCGCATTTTTGAAGTAGTTATCAAAAGTCTTGTCATCAAGACCAAGAAATTCAACCGCTTCTTTTTTGGTGAGTAATTTTGACATAACCTTTATTTTAGCCCAAGAACCCTTATTCTACTTGGGTTCGAACTTGGACATCTGGCGGAGGAGGTGGGATTTGAAACTTACAGTTTCAGTACCCCGATTGGATTTTTTCTGCGTCCTCCGGACTTGAAAAAATACTCAATCGAGCTTCAAATCCCACACGCCGTGCTCCCAGCACGGCTCTCCTCCTCACTCGGGGACTCGTTCGGAGGAGGTGGGATTTGAACCCACGGACCGCGTATAAGGCGGTCACAGATTAGCAATCTGTTCCGTTGGACCGCTCCGGCACTCCTCCATGGTGCCTAACTTAACATGTTTTTCTAGAAACCGAAAGAGAATCTGGATTCGAAGGAATGGCAGAAGATGCAAAAGGTCAAGAAAGACACCCCCTCTTCAATTCTCCCTTACAGGGACTGTACACCTTTCGCATCCGAAGCGGACGCTCAAGATCTTGCGAAGCTCCAAGTGTTCTCTTCTCACCCCTCAAAGAGGGGGAGAGGGAAGGGTCAATGCGCGATCGTAAACGCAATAACCTTTCGCGCACCGGCGGCTTTCAGCGTCCGGCGCGCCTCATCGAGGGTCGCACCGGTTGTCGCGACATCGTCAATAAGAATGATGTTTCTTCCCATGACTGCATTGGCATCCGCAGAAAAACAACCTTCTAGATTTTTGAGGCGCTCCGCTTTGCTATCCGTCTTTGTTTGACTTTGCGTATCTTTCACTTTCGTAAGTGTCAGCGAAAGCGTGAAGTTTCTCCCCTCATCGAGCTTCATGAGCGTGTCGCACAGAAGCTCGCACTGGTTAAACCCGCGGTCACGCTCGCGCTGTTTGGAAAGCGGAATAGGAATAAGCAGCGGCTTTGTGAAATTGGTGAGCGGCGCATACTCTTCCAGAAAAGCGAGGAGTTCGTCATACAGAATTTCTCCGAGAAGGCGCACCACCTTTCTCCTACCTTTGTACTTCATCTCCCAGATGGCTTCTCGAACGAGCGGGTCATGATAATCGAAGAGGGAAATAATGTTCTTCCCCGCGTAGCCCCGGGCTTTTTCAGCACGTGACAGAAATTCGCCCGCATCCATCGCGAGCAATTCTCGCACCAGAGGTTTCTGGGGAAAGAGAAGATTGAGCAAGAACTCGAATGCATTACTCATGACTAGATAACTGAATCACTGAATAACCGCTTTAGTATGACACACTACCTTTAGTTATTCAGTTACGAGTTATTCAGTCATTTGTTATACTGTTTCTATGTTTGATCGATTTAAGCATTTCCTCGCCCAGTTTCAGTCGTCGGATAACAGCGTGGTCGGGGTGGATATCGGGAGCGCCTATCTCAAGGTCGTGCAACTTCGGCGAAAAAGCGGAAAGGCGATTCTTGAGACCTACGGTTCCTTGGCGCTTGGCCCCTACGCCGGCATAGAGATCGGTCGGGCGACCCGACTGCCCTCCGACAAAATCACCGAGGCTATTCTGGATCTTATTCGAGAAGCGCATATCACCACAAGTCGGGGCGCGTTTTCCATCCCCTTCGCGTCGAGCCTAGTGACCGCCATGGACATGCGAGTTCTCGACGTCAAAAATCTCGCTATCGCGGTTCCGATTGAAGCTCGCAAATACGTCCCCGTGCCCATTTCCGAAGTGAATCTTGATTGGTGGATCATCCCCGAAGAACCGGGCGCCATCGCCACGACGGAGGAAAAGACTTTCGCGGATACGCCGCTTCCGGCGCGCGCGGATCTTGAACTTGGTGAAGGCGAGGAAGGACCAAAGGCGATGAAGATACTCATTGCCGCAATTCACAACGAGGCCCTTTCACGCTTCCAGGACATCGTAAAAGGAAGCACATTGCAGTCAAGCTTTTTTGAAATAGAGCTTTTTAGCACCATTCGGTCGCTTCTCCCCCAAGACCTTCTGCCGCACGCGGTGCTCGATCTTGGAGCGGGGGAGACTAAACTTTATGTGATTGATCGCGGATTAGTGCGTTTCTCGCATATCATCAATCACGGAGGTCAGGATATTACGCTCGCTCTCTCGCGTTCGCTCGGGATAAGCGTCGAGGAAGCGGAAAAACAAAAACGCTCGCGCGGACTGCAGGGCGGCCCGGAGGAGCCTTCTATCAGCGCGATTCTCAACCTCATTTTCTCGGAGACGAACCGAGCACTGCTTAGCTTTGAGCACCGGTTCGGGAGGAAGGTAGAAAACGTGATTCTCTCCGGAGGCGGGGCGAACCTTATCGGTATCGAACCTTCGGCTAAGAAGAACTGTTCGGTGCCCATATTAAGAGCGGACCCATTCAAAGAGGTCGAAGCTCCGGCATTTCTCAATGACGTCCTCGCGTCCGTGGGTCCTGAATTCACCGTGGCGCTGGGGATCGCGATACGCATGCTACAAGAGAGGCGATAGGGGATAACTGCTTGGAGAAAAAGAGTATAATAGGGTGTGCCGGGCACAACATTCATTGTCTTGGTGTAAACGGTTCAAAGCACAGTACCCAAAAACCAAACAAACATCCCAAAGCACAATATCCAAAAAGCAAAACGAGGAAGGAAGATTTGTGTTTTTGGAAGTTTGTGTTTTGTTTGCTTTTTGCGTAGTTTGTGTTTTGTGTAGTTTGCCTGTTCTATGGTCATCCAATTTAAAACTTCCTTTACTCCTCCCAAGACCCCCATCGTTTCAAGAGAGGGCCCTCATGCATCATGGGGCGGCGTGAACCTCTTTTCTATCATTGCTTTTGTCACTTTTTTTCTCACCGGCGCTCTTGCCGCGGGAGTGTTCTTTTACAAATCGTATCTCGTGCGCGCGATCGTGACCATGGACGCGAGTCTTGCTGAAGCCAAGAAAAGCTTTGAGCCCGAGTTTATCGAAGAGGCGGCGCGGCTCCATGCCCGCATCGAAGCCGGGAAGGAACTTCTAAACCAGCACCGCGCCCTCTCGCCACTCTTTGACATTCTGGAGAAGAAGACTCTCGAAAACGTGCGCTTTCAGGATTTACATTTCACCGCCGAGCAAGAAAAGGATATTCTACTTTCCATGACCGGCGAAGCTCGCAGTTTCAACGCCGTCGCTCTTCAATCCGACGTGTTTGGCACTGAACCGTCGTTCACCAATCCGGTATTTTCAAATTTCAATTTAAATGACAGCGGAGACGTCGTGTTCGACTTCTCGACAACGGTTGACGTCGAATTGCTCCGATATCGGGAGATGGTACTAGGCGATCGCGAATCGGATAACAAAGAAGGAGTCGTCCCCTTGGAAGCGCCGGCGCCCTCGAGAGAGACTCCATCTTCACCTTGAACCATGAGCAATATCATTTCAACCATCCTTATCATCGCGTCCCTCGGGGTCTTTTTCGGGTACATTAATCCGGCGTACGGAGCGCTTACGGGAGCGCAAGAACTTTCTTTGCGAAGCGTGAAGGAGCTCAAGGAAGAGCGCACCCGCTATCTCGACGCAATGAACAAGACTCGGGAGATCGAAGAGGCTCGGAAAGGCCTCCTTGCGAAATATAACGCTATTCCGACTGAAGATCGTGAACGTATCGAGAAACTGCTTCCCGACCACGTCGATTCGGTGCGTCTCATCATTGATATCAACAATGTCGCTTCCCAATATAGGATGACGCTGAAGAACATTTCGCTCGTCAATGATGAGGGTAAGCAATCCAAGGCATCCTCCGCCATCGGGCCTCGGGAGAAGCGGTTCAAGGAAGTCGAGCTTTCGTTCAACATCACGGGCTCATACGAGAATTTCCGCGCGTTTGTGAGAGATTTGGAGCAAAGCCTTCGGCTTGTTGATGTGGAGACCGTTACGTTTGCGGCCGCGGAGGAGGCCTATGACTATTCCGTCACCATTCTGACGTATACGCTAAGTGACGAGGCTCCTCCGCCCGCTTCTTTTGAGGCAGGTCCGATTATGAATGTCGGAGGGCCGCCAAGACCATTTTGATCATGTAGCATTTTTCACAAGCACTACGTTACTATGCGCATTCTCGACCATCTTGATAAAAAGGTACTCATCGGCTTTGTCGTTCTAGCCGCTCTGTTAGTTGGAGCAGTCTTTTACTTTTTGAACCCGAGTTCCCCTTCGTACGAGGGCGGCCCGCTCTCGTCGCTCCAAAGTTCCTCGCTTGACGCCACCCTTGGGCGCGAACTCCTTGCCGTGCTCGCGAAACTAAAATCCACCACGCTTGACACGAGCCTTTTTAGCGATCCTGTGTACCAAAGTCTCAAGGATTTTGGAGTGAGTATCGCGGCGCAACCCGTAGGACGACGCAACCCGTTTGCCGAGCTTGGCGCCGCCGGTGCTTTGCCGCCGGCGGGTCAGGGCAAGAAGGTGCCGGCGCCATCGAAAGGAACATCCCCGTCCTCCCCGGCCTCGCCATCAGCCGGCGGAGGATTCGACGTGGAGTAATGGCTCGGCCCGCAGTTTCGGGATTCAGTCTTCTGAATATCGAAACTGCGGATGCCGAACATTACCCTGTTAAATCCTCCGCGTAGCGGAGGGCTTCCGCCGAAGGCGAAAGATTTAACAGGGTGATGATTTTCAAAGACTCGCAGACTTGCCCAGACAACTTTTCCTCTTCAGCATAAACAAATTACAGCCCACGCAAGCAGTTAAGGAAAAGTTGCACGGGCGAGTTAAGAAAATCAATCATGACCTTACTTGAAATTCTAGCGGAAAAGGGAATCGTGGCGCGGGAAGATCTTCCCGTGTTATCAGAGCGCGCGAGCGCACTTCATGGAGACATGGAAGCCGTGCTTATAAAACACGGTGTTGCTCGCGAAGATATTCTCTCCGGCAAAGCAGAGCTGTATGGCATCCCGCTTCGAAGTCTTGAAGGGGAAGACATACCGTTCGAAATACTAAAATACGTTCCGGAAGAATCCGCCTCGTTTTATCATTTCGCGCCTATCGGCCTGAAAGACGGAGCCCTTGAAATAGGCATCGTCGATCCCGACAACATCGAGGCACTCGACGCGATAAGCTTCACCTCCTCCAAACTCGGGCTTCCCTATAAACTCTACCTCATATCAGAGCAGGACTTTGATCGGGTGCTCCAGTCCTACAAAGGTCTTTCCGGCGAGGTCACAGAGGCGCTCTCCGAGCTTGAAACCGACCTTACCCACGAAGAACCCGCGGCTGTAGGAACCCCAGAGAAGGGAGAGGGACATGAGACTCGCATCATTGAAGACGCTCCGGTTACTAAAATCGTGGCGACCATCCTGCACTATGCCGTCGAGGGTAATGCGTCCGACATCCATATCGAGCACATGGGAGGGGAAGTGAGGGTTCGGTTTCGCGTGGACGGGGTACTTAGTACCTCGCTCATTCTCCCCATCAAGGTTCACGCGGCGCTTGCGGCTCGGATTAAGATCCTTTCCAACATGAGACTCGATGAGAAACGGAAGCCCCAAGATGGGCGTTTTAGCGCTCGCATTGAAAATCGACGTGTAGATTTTCGCGTCTCGACTTTCCCCGCCTACTACGGAGAGAAGGTCGTGATGCGTATTCTTGACACCGAAAAAGGGGTGAAACCACTCTCCGAAATGGGACTTTCGGAGCGGAACCTCACTTTGATTCGAGAAGCTCTGGCTCGTCCGTACGGCATGGTGCTCATTTCAGGCCCCACCGGCTCCGGTAAATCAACCATGCTCTACACGATGCTCAACGAAATTGACCGAGAGAAATACAACGTACTCTCACTTGAAGACCCCGTCGAGTACAATATTCCCGGTATGAGCCAATCACAAATACGCCCCGAAATAGGGTACACGTTCGCGGCCGGCTTGCGGCATACACTCCGGCAAGATCCGGATATCATCATGGTGGGTGAAATACGAGACAAGGAAACCGCTCAGCTTGCCGTACAGGCGGCGCTCACCGGACACCTCGTGTTCTCGACTATCCACACTAACAACGCGGCGGGCGTCATTCCTCGTCTTATTGACATGGGTGTTGACCCCTTTCTCATCGTTCCCACGCTTGTGCTCGCGATGGCGCAACGCCTCGTTCAGCTCATTTGCCCCAACACGGGAAAGCCCGTTCCTGTCGATGGGAGCATTAAGGCGATGGCGGACAAGACATTTGGTGAACTACCCGAAGAATTTCGTCGGGACATTCCTTTTTCCAAGGACGTGCTCGAAATCGCGCCCACCGCGGATTGTCCGAAAGGCACACGCGGCCGTACGGCTGTGTTCGAGATTTTAAAGCGGGACAGAGAGCTTGAACAGGTCATTTTGGAAAACCCGACCGAGGGAGAAATCATGCGCGTCGCAAGGAAGCAAGGCATGCTCACGATGAAGGAAGACGCCATGGTAAAAGCTTTTAGACATGAGATACCGTGGGAAGAGGTGAATAAGTTGTAACAGCAGAACTATCGATACCAAATCTCGAATATCGACTGAAGACTGCCACTTTTTGATATTTGGTACTCGAAGTTAGATGTTTAGTTTGCTATACTACCCCTATGTCTGATGATACACCCTCAAAGAAACCAATCGTCCTTCTGGTTGACGATGACCAATTTCTGCTCAACATGTATTCGCTGAAGTTTCAGAATTCGGGATATCAAGTGGAAACCGTGAATTCTTCAGTTTCCGCACTGAAGAAGCTTCGTGACGGGTTCGTTCCCGATATCCTCCTTTGCGATCTCGTCATGCCGGCAATGGATGGGCTTGAATTTATCAAACACATAAAAGACGAACATCTCGCGCCCTCTTCCGCTATCGTCGTCCTCACGAATCAAGGCCAGAGTACTGAAGTCGAGCGAGCGAAAGCGATGGGGGTGGAAGGGTATATCGTGAAAGCGTCAACCATTCCGTCGGAGGTGGTTGAGGAAGTCAAACGCATTTTGACCAAGAAAAATAACTCAAAGTGATATATGAGCAAAGACCTCCTCAGCACCCTTATCGAGACAACCATCCACGAAGGAGCCTCGGACCTCCATCTTCTCGCGAATCGTCACCCGGTTATCCGCGTTTCGGGGGCGCTCGTGCCGCTGCTCCAGCAGCCGCAACTCTCTTCCGAGAGTACCCTTGCCTTTCTTAGCGAGTTTTTGTCCCCCGAAGACAAACAACTCTTTCTCCAGAACAAAGAAATTGATTTTTCGTACGCGTTTAAAGACACCGCTCGATTTCGAGGTAACGCCTACTTTGAGAAGGGAAATGTTGCCATCGCGCTTAGGCTCGTCCCTCGAAAGATCGCTTCACTCCAAGAGCTCCATTTGCCCGATGTGCTGGAGCAATTCACGAAGCGACAGCAAGGGTTCTTTCTTGTCGTGGGTCCCATGGGACACGGAAAATCAACCACGCTCGCGTCTCTTATCGAGATTATCAATGAAACTCGCTCGGAACACATCCTTACCATCGAGGACCCGATCGAATACGTCTATGAAGAGAAGCTCTCCATCATCGATCAGCGCGAGGTGCGCATCGATACACGCGATTTTCACACGGCGCTCGTCTCGATGTTCCGTGAAGATGTCGATGTGGCGCTCATCGGAGAGATGCGCGATCAGGAAACCATAAGTTCGGTGGTTACCGCGGCTGAAACGGGGCATTTGATCTTTTCTACGCTTCACACCAATAATGCCGCGCAGTCGATCGACCGCATCATTGATATCTTTCCGCCCGGACAGCAAGAGCAAATACGCATGCAGCTCGCGGGTTCCCTCACCGGAGTATTCTCGCAGCGTCTCGTGCCTCGCATTTCTGGGGGGCTCGTCCCGGCCTTTGAACTCCTCATCGCCAATAACGCAGTTGCGAATCTGATCCGTGAAAAACGGACGCATGAAATCAATACCGTGATTGAAACGAGCCTCGAGCAAGGCATGATCGATATGAACCGTTCCCTGGCGGATCTCGTGCGAAGGGGGGAAATCACGGCCGAAACCGCTCTCGCATATTCTCCAAACCCGCAAATTATGGATAGACTGCTGTAAAGACAATTTCAAATATCTAATTTCGAATTTCGAAGAATATCGAATACCGAATGTTACAATCAGACATTATTTGTGAAGCCTCTTTGCTTTCGTATTCGATATTCGGCATTTTTCGATAGTAGGTATTCGAGATTCAATATTTTCTCATGTTATTTTCCTACAAAGCTTTTGACGCTTCGGGCCGGGTCGTTACCGGCTCTATCGAGGCGCTCAACGTTGAGGTTGCCGTAAGTTCGCTTCAGAGAAGAAATTTCACCCTTTCAACGATTACTCCGCAAACGGGGTCATGGTTTGAGAGGGATATCGCCTTTTGGAAACGCATTAGCGATAGAGACATTGTCATCCTCTCTCGGCAAATCTCCACGTTGTTTGAAGCGCAGGTATCGGCGCTTAGAATTTTTCGACTCCTCGCGGTTGAAACTGATCACCCGCTGCTTCGCAAAGTGCTCGTCTCCATGGCTGACGATATTCAAGCCGGGAGTTCAATCTCAAGAGCGTTAAGCAAGCACCCCGAGGCGTTCTCGAGCTTTTACGTGAGCATGGTGCGATCGGGTGAGGAAGCAGGGAAGATTGATCAAACCTTTGGATATCTAGCCGACTACCTCGAGCGCACCTATGAGGTGACCTCAAAGGCGAGGAACGCGATGGTCTACCCCCTTTTCGTGATCTTCACCTTCGTGGGCGTCATGGTGCTCATGTTCACGACCGTGATCCCGAGCATTACCGCTATTCTTCTCGAATCAGATCAGGAAATTCCTTTTTACACGCGAATCATTATCGGCATCAGTAATCTTCTCATTGATTATGGATGGTTTTTTCTTATTCTTATCATTATTGCCGGCATATTTTTATGGCAGTTTTCCAAAACCCCTAACGGACGGTATACCTTAAGCACCCTTAAAATACGACTCCCCTATCTAGGCAATCTCTATAGGAAGCTTTACCTTTCGCGCATCGCCGACAATATGTCAACGCAACTCTCCTCCGCGATTCCTATTATACGTGCTCTCGAGAAAACCGCTGAAGTAGTGGACAATGCCGTATTTGAACGCGCGCTTATCGCCGCCGCCGAGGAGGTGAAGGGAGGTGCCCCCATCGCGGATGCCTTTTCCAAGAGCACCGTTATGCCCGGGATCATGGTGCAGATGATCAGAGTGGGGGAGGAGAGCGGGGAACTTGGTACCATTCTTCAGACGATGGCGCGCTTTTATCGAAGGGAGGTGTCAAACGCCGTTGACACGCTTGTTTCTCTCATTGAACCCACCCTTATCGTTCTCCTCGGCCTTGGCGTGGGCTTCTTACTCGCGGCAGTGCTTATTCCAATTTACAGCATTGCCGGCGGGAGCTAATGACGAACTGTTGAGAAAATGAGCTTTCATTGTTATAGTTTGGTCTATCATGTCAAATGTAGAATTTAGCGAAGAAGAAGCGTATAACGCGGCGCTCCACCGTAAAGCGGCCGCAAAACCTGTCCGGAGGCTTAGCACCCTCCCGATTCGGCTGGGACTGGCCAAAGACGAGACCGGAGCCACTATTATTCTCATCGGTGTCGCCATTGTGGTGCTGGTTACGATGGCAGCCGTGCTCTTTTTCGCGACGCGAAGCCCCGGATCTTCGTCGAATTTTTCCCCTGGACAGCCATTCCCCATAGTTCCCGGGCCGACTGGACCATAACCCTAGCGGGCTGTTTGCTGTCGCTCATTTAATCCTTCAAGATGGAGCATTGCGTGGACACTATAACATGTGCAGAGAAGTAAGTAGAAAGTAGTCAGTAGCTAGTAGACATGCATGATCTTGTTTCTTTTTCTACTTTCTACTAGCCACTTACTGTTTTCTGGTTACCCCTCGCAAGGCCTCGGAATATCCAAAATCATCATCGCGAGCCATTCTTTGGTTTTTTAGTTGCCCCTCGCAAGGCCTCGGAATATCCAAAATCATCATCGCGAGCCATTCTTTGGTTTTTTAGTTGCCCCTCGCAAGGCCTCGGGACGCCTAAAAATCATAGTCGCCTTCGGCTCCTTGATTTTTTAGTTGTCCACACCCCTATGCCCATTGACGCCAAAATGGAGTATACTATCCCTACGCCTATCTTTAGCGCTTTTATCATTAATAGGACAGGTTATCTACATTTTTGTATGAAAAAATCGTATAGCGTGTCGTCTTTTTCGGGTAGAGCTGTGGGTGCATTTGCCCGAACGCATCTCTCCTCGAGACATTCGCGCGGATTCACTCGACTGAATTTTTCAGATAAAAATTCACGCGGGTTCACCCTCATCGAACTTCTCGTGGTCATCGCGATTATAGGCCTTCTCTCCTCTGTGGTCTTCGCTAGCCTGAACGCCGCCCGCGTAAAGGGGCGTATCGCGGCCGCGCAAGGTTCGATGAAGAATGCTCAACTTGCGGCCATGATTTGCTTGGACGACAACGTAGCTACGCTAAATGCTCCCAACACGGTTCCACCCCAGCCAGTCTGCGCGGGCTCGGCCTCAACCTGGCCAACACTACCTAGTGCCTCTTGGTCGTGGAGCGTGAATAACCTTAACTCAAGCGCATTTTCATTCTCGGCCATAGGGGATGGAAAGACAATTACCTGCACCACAAACGGCTGTATCACGGCACCGTAGGCTCTTTCTTGATCCCTTTATCCACAGTGCTTACTAGTATTAGATAATGCAGAGCGCTATACTGGCCTAGTCAACATCAAAGCGATTTCTTTGAGAAGAAGTCGGTTGAAGCATTATTAATAGCGTTAACAATCTATGTCGAAATCGTTTACACACAAGGCGAGCCACAAAGGGGGATTCACCCGAATGAATTTTTCAGATAAAAATTCACGCGGGTTCACCCTCATCGAACTTCTCGTGGTCATCGCGATTATCGGTATTCTTTCGTCGGTCGTACTCGCCTCGCTTAATAGCGCGCGGACTAAGGCTCGCGATGCTCGCCGCGTCGCGGATATCAAACAAGTGCAGATAGCCCTTGAGCTCTATTTTGACTCAAACGCTAAATATCCGACCGACCTTGCACAGCTCGTCATTTCAGGAGGTGCGGGAGGAGCCTCGCTCGCTTCGCTTCCCTCGGATCCGAGTGGAGACGCCATCAACACCGGGAATGGGTATAAGTACGCCATCAACAATGCCACAACACCTACCGGATATCACCTCGGGGCGGTTCTCGAGCAGAGTGCAACGCAAACCACTCTTGATGACGGAGATCGGGATTTGAATTCTTCAGCTGCTGGTACTGCGCCACTTAGCTGGCCGACAAGCGTGTCTACGAGCGTCCCGTTTGCGGGGAATACGGATGCCACGGCTGTCGTCTACGACATCAGCAACCTATAGAAGAAACTCAAAAGTCATTTCAAAACCGCCTCAGTTCCGAAACTTACGGACACGGGGCGGTTTTGCGTGATACAATACCACCATGGTCATCTCCCTTCTCGTTGCCTTCTTTATCCTCGGGACGCTCATTGGGAGTTTTTTGAATGTCGTCGTGCTTCGCTACGGCACACGAAGACTTTCGGGCCGCTCTCTCTGTTTTTCATGCGGGAAGAAACTACGCTGGTTTGAACTTATTCCGCTTCTTAGCTTTGCCTTACAGCGCGCGCGGTGCCGTTCCTGTAAAAGTCGTATCGCATGGCAATACCCCCTCGTTGAACTTGCGACCGGCCTTGTCTTCGCCGTTATCTTCTTTACACAATTTCCTTTTCTTTTTTCCTCCTCTTTTTCCATATTTCATATTTCATATTTCATATTTCATTTACTCCTCTGGTCCCTCCTCATCGCCCTGTCAGTCTATGACCTCAAGCACAAAATCATCCCTAACGCCCTCGTCTATAGCGCAAGCCTCTGCGCTCTGTCACTCTTCCTTATTTCATATTTCATCCGCCAGCCGGCGGATCATATTTCATCTCCCCTAGATTTCTGGTCCGGCTTCGCCCTCTTCGCCCTCTTCGCCCTCCTCTTCTTATTTTCAAAGGGAAGGGCCATAGGGCTCGGCGACGCAAAACTCATGCTCTTCTTTCCGTGGGTATTGGGGGTTTCAAAAGGACTTTCCGCCGTCATCGTGGGTTTTTGGATAGGCGCCGCTCTCTCCCTCTTTGCCCTGCTCCTCAAGGCTCTCGTGGCGCGCTTTCCGCCCCGCCGCGTTTCGGCACTACGCGCCACACTTGCGCCTCTTCATATGAAAACGGAACTTCCGCTTGGACCTTTTCTTGTGCTAGGCCTTTTTTTAGTGTACGTCTTCCGGTGGGATGTGGTGGGGCTCTCGTTCTTGCTCCGATAGAATTATGAATAAGGAATTACGAATCGTGCAGGGTAAAAGAAAAGAGAAATTGTCTTTCTCACGTTTTTTTCATACTTCATCCGCCAGCCGTTGGATCATACTTCATACTTCATCTCGGCGTGGTTTCATGCTGATCGAACTTATCATCGCCATGGCTATTTTCGGCATTATCACCGCCTTTATTCTCATCGCCTACAATCGTGTGAGCGGACACCTATTTCTCACGACGCTCGCCTATGAGATCGCCCTCTCGTTCCGAGAGGCCCAAAGCTATGGGGTGAGCGTGCATGAGTTTCGGCCAAGAGCAGGTTCTCCGACATTTAACGCGAGCTACGGACTGCATTTCGAGACGGGGAATCTTTCCACATACATCATGTTCGCGGATACGGAAGGGGGAGCCGCCAGTCGACAGTTTAACGGCAGCTTCGGAACAGGGTATGATAGTAATGGCTGTTTTAGCAGCAGCCCGGAATGTTTGAATGTGTTTCGACTAGAGAAGGGAAATCGGGTCGAGAGATTTTGCGGCCTCACGGCTGCCACGGGAGTGGAGGAATGCAGCAGCGGGACTTCACCCCAGATCTCCTCTCTCGACGTGACGTTTCTTCGTCCTAATCCCGATGCCGGCATCAAGACAAGCCGTAGCGTACAGGGCGCTGAATATAAGGCCGCGCGTGTGTATCTCATCGCGCCAAATGGGGCCCGTCGCTCTGTGGAAGTATGGAATACCGGGCAGATATCCGTTAAGTAAATGAAGTACGAAATAGGTACCATGAACTATACGAGAGGAAAAAAACCAATGTGGGGCATTCCATATTCCATATCCCATACTCCATTTCAGCGTGGCTTCACGCTCATCGAGATACTCATCGCGTTCGCTATATTCGCCATCATTATGGTCATGGCCGTGGGGAGTTTCATTTCTCTTCTCGAAGCAAACTACAAGGCGCAGGCCTTGAAGACCGTGGTAAACAACCTGCATTTCGCGCTCGAGAATATGTCTCGCAATATCCGTACCGGGAGCACCTATCACTGCGGTAGCGGCGGAGATTTGAGCGCGCCGCGCGACTGTGCCGATACCCCAGAGTCTACGTTCGTGTTCGTCGCGCGCGACGGTTCTCGCGTCGCGTATCGTCGAAACGGGAACACGAACGCTATTGAGCGCTCTATCGCTTCTTCGCCCTACACGCCGCTTACCGCCTCCGATGTGCAGGTTGAAACGCTTCACTTTTACGTCGATGGAGCGGACCCGAGCAACGAACCTGGGAGCAATGAGGAACAGCCCCGAGTGCTCATCGTCGCGAAAGGTTGGATGAAAGGGAAGAGTAAGGTGGTATCGCGGTTTGATATCCAGACCTTGGTGTCGCAGAGACTACTTGATATTTAGGAAATGAATTATGAATACTGAATTAAGAATAAAGGAATGGAAACTCCAGAATATGAAATTTTCTTGGTTTTCCCATACTTCATACTTCATACTTCATACTTCATCTCGAAGAGGATTCACCATCATCGAAACGCTCGTTGCCATCTCGATTCTGCTCCTTCTTATTGTCGCTCCGCTGACACTCGCGGAAAAGAGTCTTGCTTCGGCGGAAACCGCGCGATATGAGATCACGGCCTTTTACCTCGCCCAAGAGGCAATCGAGTATATTCGAAATGTGAGAGACAGTAACGCCCTATCCGGTCAGGGCGGACAAAATAACTGGCTGCAAGGACTTAGTCAATGCGCGCCTGCCCTCGGCGGATGCGGTGTTGATTCGACCGCTACTCCGCAAAGCGCGCAGATTGTCCGTTGCACCTCGTCAAACGGACAGTGCCGACTTTGGCAATCTACGGGGAACCCCAGCAGCCCGCTTTACGGTCTCTTTGGGCACCGTACTTCCGGATCACAAGGTTGGACGGAAACAGTCTTTGCGCGCAAGATAGAAATCACTGAAATAGCACCAGGCGTCGAGGCCGAAGTAAAAGTGGCCGTTACCTGGACGGCGGGTTCACTTAGGACCAGCCGCGTCCTTACCGTCAAGGAGAATATATTTAGTTGGTACGAGCCATAAGAAGAATTATGAATAATGAATTAAGAATAAAGGAAGGGAAGCTCGAGAATACAAAGTTCTCTTGGTTTTCTCATACTTCATACTTCATACTTCATACTTCATCTCAAAGGGGTTTTACCCTACTTTTTGCCGTGCTCATTGGAAGCCTTCTTTTCTCGGTTGGCATTGCCATCGCTCACCTTTCTCTCAAAGAAATCGTGCTCTCTTCAGCCGGCAAGGAATCAGAAAAAGCTTTTTTTGCCGCGGATACGGGCACCGAATGCGCACTGTATTGGGATCGTCGGGAGGGTATATTTCCAAACACCGCGGGTGGCTCGCCCCCCTCGCTTCGTTGCGCGGGCGCCGACATTACCGCCGAAAGTGTCATTGCGATCCAAGGCGGTGCGGCAACCACCTTTACCGTCCCGCCGTCCGGATCTCCGTGCGCGGAAGTGATTGTGTACAAAACGGACACCACGATCATCGAATCGCGCGGCAGGAGCGAGTGCGGCACGGGAGTAAATCCGGCTCGAGTGGAGCGAGCGCTCCGGGTGAGATACTAGTAAATATTGAATCTCGAATCTCAAATATCTAAAAATATCGAATACAGAATATTCAAGAACATCCTATTTTCAGGTTTCTCCCTTTTTTGGTATTGTGTATTTGTCTTTTTCGAGATTCGAAATTAGATATTTGATATTTATGCGTCAAGGAATCCTTCAAGACATCAAACAACGGGTCAAAAAGCTTCGAGAAACCATTGAGCACCATCGCTACTTGTATCATGTCCTCGACCGGCAGGAAATATCCGAAGCGGCGCTCGATTCGCTGAAGCACGAACTTGTGCTCCTCGAACAGCGGTATCCGGAACTTGTCACCCCCGATTCGCCGTCAAGGCGGATAGGTGGGCGACCTCTTCCCGAATTCAAAAAGGTGGAGCACGCGGTGCCGCAATGGTCTTTTAATGACGCATTCTCTCTAGAGGAAATGCGAGACTTCGACGCGCGTGTTACGCGCATGCTCCGAAGCGCGACCGGCAAAGAGGCGCATCAGACCTATACCTGCGAGCATAAGATCGACGGATTAAAAGTGGTGCTCGAGTACAAAGACGGGATTTTTGAGAGAGCCGCGACGAGGGGCGATGGCGTTTTTGGCGAAGAGGTGACGCATAACGTGCGAACGATCGAATCGGTGCCACTGCGACTAAAGAACCCCCTTTCGCTTATCGTTGAGGGAGAAGTGTGGATGAAGAAATCTCGTCTCGCTTTGCTTAACGCGGAACGCAAGAAAAACGGCGAAGAACCTTTCGCGAATCCGCGCAACGTCGCGGCCGGCTCTATTCGTCAGCTCGATCCTGCCATCGCGGCCTCCCGAAAACTTGAAACCTATATCTACGACATCTCCAAGAGTTCCGAAACGCTTCCCGCTTCGCAGTACGAAGAATTGAAACTCTTGCAAGCACTTGGGTTCAAAGTCAATCCGTATTTTGAACACGCGCGCACCATTGACGCAGTCATCGCGTACTTTAAGAAGTGGAAAGATCGCGTGGCGAAAGAAGAGTACCTCGCGGACGGCATCGTCGTGAAGGTGAATGAACGCCATTTTCAAGAACTCCTCGGCTATACCGGAAAGGCTCCGCGGTTTGGAATCGCATGGAAATTTCCAGCCGAGCAGGTAACCACCGTTGTCGAAGACATCGCCTTTCAAGTAGGGCGCACCGGCGTTGTTACGCCAGTGGCGCACCTTCGCCCCGTTCTGGTCGCGGGGTCAACCGTATCTCGGGCCACACTCCACAACGAGGATGAATTAAAGCGCCTCGACGTGCGCATCGGTGATACGGTGATTCTCCAAAAGGCAGGCGACGTGATCCCCGATATTGTCTCGGTGATGAAGGAGATGCGCGGAGGTGAGGAACAGCCCTTCAAGTGGCCGACCTCAATACCCGCGTGCGGAGGCGATGGGCGCATCGAACGAATCCCGGGGGAGGCGGCGTGGCGATGCGTAGATCGGAACTCATTTAGCATTCAAAAACGGAAATTCTATCACTTTGTTTCCAAACATGCTTTCGATATTGAGGGCTTGGGACCGAAGATCGTGGACCTTCTTCTCGAACATAAACTCATAAGCTCTTTTGGGGACATTTTCACGTTAACTCGCGGAGATCTCCTGGAACTGCCGCGTTTCGCGGATACTGCGGCAAATAATCTGCTCGAGGCGATCCAAAAAGCTCGCACTGTTTCGTTCTCCAAATTTCTCACTGCGCTCTCTATTCCACAGGTGGGAGAGGAAACCGCCTATGACCTTGCGGTTCATTTCGGCACCTTCGAGAAACTGCACCGCGCGCTTATGAATCGCCCTATCGCGTCCAAAGAACTCGAGCACATATCTGGCATTGGGCCCATCGTGGAGAGGTCAATCGTCGACTGGTTCGCCGACCCTCGCCATCAGAAGCTCCTCCGGGAACTCTTAAAGCACATCAGCGTACAGCCGGCAAAAAAGGTCGCGACCGATCTCCCGCTTTCCGGAAAAACCGTCGTGCTGACAGGCACACTCGCTACTCTTTCCCGGGAAGAAGCGGAAGATATTATTCGTAAGCTCGGTGGCAATCCATCCGGCTCCGTGTCAAAGAACACCCACTTTGTAGTGATTGGAGAAAATCCGGGCTCGAAGTATGAAACAGCGAAGAAGCTTGGGGTGCATATCCTAAGTGAGAAAGAGTTTTTAGCGCTGGTACGAAAGTAGCAAAGCGAGCTTCCCGCCTCTTTGCGGAATTATGCTAAGATATGTCTATGGCAGTCACGAAAAGCGACATCGAAAAACTCGCGGAGCTCTCGCGCCTTTCGCTTAGAGAGGAAGAGAAGGAACGAATGCGAAATGAATTTGATGCGATCCTTGGCTACGTTGCCGCGATTCAGGAGGTTTCCGCGGCTTCGTCTACGCGGACGCGCTCCGTCATCGCTACGGTAAATGTGATGCGGGAAGACACGCACCCACACGAGAGCGGGGAGTACTCCGAAAGTCTCCTCTCCGCCGCGCCGAGGAGGGAAGGGAACTACATCCGCGTCAAGAAAATACTTTGACGCGGAAATGTTCAATTATTAATTTCCAATTTTAAAAATTGTGTCATTGAATCATTGATTGGAAATTGATAATTGTAAATTGAAAATTATGTCGATCGACTTACAAACTCTCTCCATATCAAAAGCCCACAGTGCCCTTGTAAAGGGCGAGTATTCGGCTGTGGAGCTAGCCGAGGCATATCTTTCTGAAATCAAGAAAAAGAATGAAGCACTTAACGCCTATCTTGAAGTATTTGACGATGTGATCGAGCAAGCGAAAGCTGCAGATGCGCGGATAAAAAAGGGGGAGGCTACGATGCTTACCGGGATTCCTTTGGCTGTGAAAGATAACATTTTAATAAAAGGCAAGCGCGTAGGCTCGGCGTCAAAAATTTTGGAAAATTATGTTGCAAGTTATGACGCGACCGCGATTGCGAAGTTGAAAGAAGCGGGCGCGGTTTTTCTCGGTCGCGCCAATATGGATGAGTTTGCGCTCGGTGGCTCAACGGAAAATTCCGCCTACGGGGTGACGAAAAACCCTCACGATACGACGCGTGTGCCGGGAGGGACTTCCGGTGGTTCAGCCGCGGCGGTTGGTGCCAATCTCGCGCTCGCGGCGTTAGGGTCTGACACTGGTGGTTCAATTAGGCAACCAGCAAGTTTTTGCGGTGTTGTGGGACTTAAGCCCACTTATGGAGCGGTATCACGACACGGTCTTATGGCCGCAGTGTCTTCATTTGACCAGATCGGTCCGATTGCCAAAACCGTCGAAGACGCGGAAATTATTTTTAATTGTATTAAAGGTCAGGATATTTTCGACAGTACCTCCATGGAGATACAAAACATGAAACATGGAACATGGAACATCAAAAAAATTACAATAGGAATCCCGAAAACGTTTACTGAAATGGAGGGAATAAGTTTGGAAGTTTCCAAAAATTTTCAAGAATCACTCGCTCATCTGAAAAAATCAGGGTTCGTGATTAAAGATATCGAGCTTCCAAATGTCCGTTATTCGCTTCCTGCCTACTACATTATCAACTTCGCCGAAGTTTCCACAAATCTGGCTCGTTTTGATGGTGTGAAGTACGGTTTTCATATGGCAGGTAAAAATCTTTTAGAGGATTACAGAAACACTCGTGGTTTAGGTTTTGGGCCCGAAGCGAGGCGTCGGATTCTTTTGGGCAGCTATGTTCTCTCTTCAGGCTACTATGATGCGTATTATAATAAGGCAAATCAGGTTCGTGAAATTATCCGCGCTGATTTTGCCAAAGCCTTTAGCGAGGTTGATGTTATAGCAACGCCCACAACTCCAACGGTTGCTTTCAAAATCGGCGAAAAATCAAACAACCCGCTTTCCATGTACCTTGCTGACATCTTTACCACCGCCGCGAACCTGGGAGGCATCCCGGCAATCTCAATTCCCTCCGGCTTCGCGAAGCGCGAAGGGAAGGAACTTCCACTCGGCTTGCAACTCATGGGCGCTTACGGACACGATCAAACCTTGTTTGACGTGGGGAAAGCATTTCAAGCGGTAGCATAACTTTCTTAGTATGTCATCGAATTTTTTTAGCGGACTCGTCGACCCCGACACCGTCGCCTCGTGGTTCGAATGGAAAGAAAAGGTGCTCCCCTTTCTTGAGTGGCTTGCCCCCTACTCCACCGTGGTCTCACTCCTGCTCATTGTTGGAATCGTCTACTGCTTTTTGCGCATTGATGAGATCGTCCATAAGACAAAACACCATGATGTCGTAGAGAGCGAAGGTCATGGAAAGAAGAGCGAGGGCGAGAATCCCGGAGAGAAACGGTGGGAGAGGGTACTTACGCATCTTAACTCCGATCGGGAAAGTGATTGGCGGCTCGCGGTGCTCGAGGCGGATGTCATTCTCGATGAAATGGTTTCCGAAATGGGATACCACGGGGACTCGCTCGGCGAACGGCTGAAAGGGGTTGAAAAAAGCGATTTCACGACACTCGATGAAGCGTGGGAAGCTCACGCGGTGCGTAACAAAATCGCTCACGAGGGAGCCACATTTCCTCTCACCGAGCGGGAAGCGAGACGAGTTATCGGTCTTTACGAAAAAGTGTTTAACGAGTTTCATCATATTTAGTTCAATGAAAGTGTGCGAATATCACGAATACATATGAATAAAAGAAAATAGTTGGCTATCTTAAATCTTTGAGGTATACTGCAATCTCGCCGCGGGGTGGAGTAACAGTAACTCGCAAGGCTCATAACCTTGAGATTCCGGGTGCGATTCCCGGCCCCGCAACAAGAGAAGAAAACAATCCGTCTTTGGCGGATTGTTTTCTTTAGCGGAGCGTATTACTATTTGATTTCTGGCCGGTGTAGTTCAATGGTAGAACGAGGGACTCATAAGCCCTAAACAGTGGTCCGATTCCACTCACCGGCAACTAAAAAATCAAGGAGCCGAAGGCGACTATGATTTTTAGGCGTCCTGAGGCCTTGCGAAGGGCAACTAAAAACCAAAGAGTGTCTTCATGATTGTGGTTTTAGGCGTCCCGAGGCTTCTGCGAGGGGCATCAAACACTACGTCACTTCCTTGACAGGCTTGGCAAGGGTACCATACGTTTCGATTCATACCCTCATGTTGGCCATTTTTAGGCGTTGCCACTTGTGCTTTTTCAGGTATGTTTTCCTACTTTTGCGCGGCCTGTTAAAGAGCTTTCCGTCTGGTTATGATGATGAGCACTTTTATCCGCGGCGATAGGATAAAAACGGATTAGTAGCGATTAATTGTTACTAACTATGTCCAACAAATTTTCGGGAAAGAGCAAGAAGTTCAGCAATAAGTAGTTTTTTGTACAACTCCTTCTCCGGTCGGAAAAGGAGTTTGTGTGTAGCCTCGTATAGCTAATGTTCCAAATAGTATGATAAGCAACAAACTTTCACAGAAGCACTGCGGCAATTGCGGCAGTGGTACCTGCAAAGCCGGTGAAATCTGTGGAGCAAAGAAATAGCTTTTCTCACACTACCCCCCACTTTTGATTTTCTTATCGGAAATCAAAAGTGGGGGGTTTGTGTTTGATAAATGTGGATAGAGTATTGTTCTGTCACCTGCTATGATAAGTATATGCCCATAGTAAAGAAGCTTAATCATGACTTTTTTAAGAAGTGGACAAGGGAGATGGCGTATGTACTCGGTTTCTTTGCCGCTGATGGCTCGATGATGCAGAATAAGAGAGGCGGGCACTTCATTGAATTTCACATTACCGACCGGTGTGTACTTGTCTCGATCCGAAAAGTACTTGGGTCAGATCACAAGATTTCGTTGCGAAAACAAAAGAAGAAACATCACCGATTAAGTTACCGTCTGCAGCTAGGTAGCAGGGAATATTTTAATGATATATCCTTGCTTGGATTTACCCCCAACAAAAGCAAGATTGTCAGATTTCCGTTCGTGGAAAAAGATTTTCTAGGCGACTTTGTTCGTGGTTACTTCGACGGAGACGGCTGTGTCTTTTTTAAGAGATACAAAGTTAAAGACAGGAGAAAGATGCGGTGGGTCTTTCAAACACGGTTTACGTCGGGAAGTAAGCAGTTCCTGGATGGATTGCACTTTTCGCTACGCGAACAGGGAGGAGTTCAACGGGGTTTTATTCTTGAGAAAAGTAAGAATAGCGGTTGGGAACTCGTGCTTAGTCATAACGACAGTGTTGCGTTGTCTACCCTTATGTATAATAATGTGCCTCATAACCTTTTTCTGCCTCGAAAATACCGAATATTCAAGAGAGCCCTACGTACCCTCTTTGGGCAGAAGCTGGAAATGCGGCTGTAGCTTAGCTGGTCTAAAGCGCCGTCCTGTCACGACGGAGACCGCCGGTTCAAATCCGGTCAGCCGCGCCACATGAAAATCACTCCGACTTTTGTCGGAGTGATTTTCGTTAACGAGGATTATTTAGATGAGAAAGAATGTCTGCTACGACCTCTTCCAGCGGCCGTTCAGCATCTAAGGGCAAGGCTCCTTTCTGTATCATCTCGGTTTCAAACGTACGATGCCACCCAAGAAGCATTCGTTGTTCCGGTGGATGTTTTCCGAAGTCGTTAGTAGTCCTGGCGGCTATGCGGGCGAGGAAGATCTCGGGCCGACAATGGAGAACAAAGATTTTATCGAATAACTCCAAGTAATCATTCTGATTGTCCGTAAGGCCAACCACGACGACATCCCCTACGTTACCAAGTATTTTCTTCAGGCGTTCTATATCGCAGAGCCAAACATGCTCCTCGTGCCACTCGTCATCCCTGCCCGGATGCCACTCTGTATGTTCATTCGTGTGTTTGTTCTCCCAATGGCCTAGGTCATCATCAATATCGATGGCCTGTATGCCTTTTTTAAGCAAGGACTCCACGATGCTTGTCTTTCCTGTTCCTGACAGGCCGGTTATGTAGATTTTCACATGGCTAGAATATCACGGGAACTGCTCAAAAGCAGTTCTTACATCCTCCACTAGTCCGCGTAAATTTTAAAACGATATTTCAGGCCGTGGAAAATGCTACGACCGACAGAACTTTGAACTACAAGATTCATGTTGTGCATTCTATCCGTAGGTAGGCTCTCTTGACGCATGAATTACATCGTATATACTCTGTAATATGAAAACGGTGACGAGTATAAAACTTGATAAACAGGTAAAAGAAGAAGCTGGCAAGCTAGCGTCCCGAATGGGACTCAATTTAAGCTCCGTGGTGAACGCCACACTAAAGAGATTTGTCATGGAGCGTAGAGTGGTCTTTTCTCTCGCACCGGAATTTAACGCAAAAACCAAGCGTGAGATTTTGAAGATGAGACGCGATGTGAAGCAACAGAAAGACATCATCGGACCTTTCGATTCCTTTGAAGATTTGAAGACCTCCTTGATGAAGTAACCGCATTCTATGCACATTGCGTATCACCGGAATTTCAAGAGGACATTGCGGAAGCAGCCACAAAAAATTCAGAAGAGATTTTTGACGGCGTTACGAATCTTCGTAGCAGATCAGTTTCACTACTCCTTGAACAACCATGCGCTCGGCGGAGAGTTCAAAGGCATTCGCA
>MHRI01000024.1 GCA_001820935.1 Candidatus Taylorbacteria bacterium RIFCSPHIGHO2_01_FULL_51_15
GTCGGCCCATCCGTTCCGAGCGCCTCTAGCCCTCGCAATCTCCCCGCATTCGCTTGCCGAATGCGGGGAATTTTCTATGTAAAAAAGCCGCACTAGCGTGTGCGGCTTTTTTCTTTGCCTCCAGGATAACTGAGGAGCATCGGCGGTTCTGGTGTAAAAACCCACCGCATGAATTCTTGCAATTCTTTCTCCTCTCTTGGTGAGATGAAATCTTGCGGTCGATAGTAAAACGAGGAAGGCTTCAGATTATCGTTAGCCGCTTCTATCATGACCTGGCTCCGAGCTGCTAGGTTTACTTTGCCATTACTTTACTGAATAGTCAATTATTGGCCGACAAAGGAAATGCCATTGGGGAGGGTAAACTTTGCCGATTCTGGCACCCAGGGGTGGCAGTCCCAGCTTGCCGTGCCGTTGTTCGCAATATAGCCGCCTGTCGTAACTGCGGGAATGTTTGTTGGAGGCGCGGTCGATTTTGTTCCTTTCACATTGCCATCCACCCACGTGTAGGTGTAACCGCCGGTTCTGATCATGTGGCTTTCAATGACCGTGCCACTGCTCACTTGTACTCTAAAATCTGCCCGGGTTTGCGAGCCGGTACCAAAAACCGTGCCGCTGAAACTGTCTCCTGGAGTAGCTGGATTACTCATCGTAAACGAGCAAGTGTAATTCCCGGAGCGGGAAAAGACTGATTGCAAATTGCCCGAGCCCGAGTTCGAATTTGCTGCGGTGGTGTTGCTATTTTCTGTCGTTGGGGTAGAGGTAGCCGACTCGCCGCTCATGAGATCTTCCTTCGAGACAATATACCAACCGACCCCGGCAAGAATGAGGAGGATGACGAGGCCTATAAGAAGATTTTGATTCATATATTTACAAAATTAAACGCTTGTGCTTCTAATAATGGGTTTCGTTGAGCTCTAGGCCGTATGAAAGCCTCGTGAAGTGCACGGGGCTATTGTATCCTTGTCCACTTTAAAATAAAAGCGTCCGCGAGGAGGACGCTTTTCGAGAGAGAGGGTGGCTAGCCGATTATGGCATCCTCGGCCAATTCATTGGTGCCGTCATGAAGGTCAGCTCTTATGATCTCAGGCACTTGGGGAATCTCAGGGGCGATGAAGTATCCGTCGATCATCGCGGCACCCACCTGCATCCCCTTTAGAAAAGTTTGCAGGTCCGCTTCTGAGCCGGCGACATGGGTCCATATACCATCTCGTTTGCTAATGGTGACATGAAATATGTCGTGCGGAGGATCGAGTTGGATTCTGACACGCCTAATAACGACTGGAGACGTGCGAGAGGGCGTCCCGGTGCTTTCAGTTGCCATTGAGGAGCTCCTTTGTTGCTGCCGCAAAAGTATCTTAAAAAATTGATTTTGTCAAAACAAAAACACCACACCGCCCCAATGGGGCGGTGTGGTGTTTGCATCGCGATTTACGCTTTGCTGACCTTGACAGCATTCGGTCCTTTCGGAGAGTCTGCCACCTCAAAGGTCATTTTGTCACCTTCGCGAAGTTCGTCGAACGAAATGCCGACGAGCTCGTTGGAGTGGAAAAAGAGATCCTTTTCCTCCCCCTCGCGCTTGATGAACCCGAAACCCTTATCGGTGAGTCGGGCGATTGTTCCTTCTGACATTGTTGATGTGTGAAGAGCGAATAAAATATCAAACAAATGCCGAAGGCGGAGACTCGATCCTTTCTCTACTGGATCAGCATCAAGTTGATAAATTTCATCGTAGCATATCCAATACTTTTTGTCAATCTCGGCTCGGCCTCTGCTTAGTCAAAAATATTTGCGAGAAACGTGTCGATCGTGCGCTGGTCGAGATCATAAAAACTCAAATTTTGATTATGGAGGTAGGTTGCAAGCTGGATCCCGACAAAACGCCAATGCCACGGCTCGAAAATGTAGTGGGTATTATTGCGCGGATAGGAAAGTATGAATCCGTATTTGTATGCATTAGCGAGAAGCCAGGGGTATGCGGGCGTTGTGTCAAAGCCGCCGAGCTGGCCGCTGAGGCCTGTTGTAATGAAGTCCGCGGTTGTACCGAGCTGATGCTCCGAATAACCTTGGTCGGCGGAGAATTGATTGGCGGTGCCTGCGCCGTAGACGACCGTGTATTGATCTTTGAGCGCGCGCTGTTCATCAAAAGAGCGGTAGGCTGATCGTACGTAGATTATCACGTTATCTCCCTTTGCCGCGTCAATGAGCGCTCGTAATTTTGGCCAGATGAGCTCGTGAATAACCTCGGGACGATCCTCGCTGTAGAGATATTCTTTACTTATCTCGACGACGCGTTCGGGGGTGTAATGTTCATTGAGGAAAAAGACTTTTGAATATTTCTGCAGAAGTTCGGGATCCGTTTTGCTCAATTTTTGGAGCGTGCTCACCGTACCGGAAATAGTGCCGACCGTCTGTTCCACGCCGCCAACCTGTGATTTTACCGAACTGATATTGCTTTTAGTCTCTTCAATATTTTGCTCGGCAGCCGAAAGGGTGTGAGTGAGATTATCCGTTACTCCGACAAGCGCGGTTGTGGTCGAAGCAATGTCAGCGGAGAGCGAGGCCACTTTGGTTTCAAGGGAGGTAATTCGTACAAAACCATAGATGAGTAATCCGGCAGTTACGAGGGCCATACCTCCGAGTGAAAGAATAAAAGGAGAAAATTTTTTTGCCCGCATAAAAACTTATTGTAGCATGCAGAGAAAAATAGTTATTTTTACGATTGATACGCTTGTGTAGGGGGGAGGTTATGCTTCTTGTCCTCAGCAAAATTTGTCCCAAGATACTCAAGGGGGGCGAAGGGGAATTTGAGGTGAGATAAAACAAAGAGCCCGCAAGGTTTTACCTTGAACGGGCTCGTTGAGTTCTTTCGGTGTTCTACCGACCGTCGCTATCGTCGCCGTCGAGTTCGCGTTCCCAGATATAGTCGCGCCGGTCGTCCTTGAGGATCTCTTCCTGCATCACGCCGATGCAGAGTGCCCGGCAGGCGGCCGCGACCATGTAAGCGACCCACTCGTCGAACCAGGACTGGACGCCGCTCGCAGCAACCACGACGCCGTGTAGAACTGCGCTACCCCAGAATGGTGTGTCGGCGTGGTCTTCGTCCGCCTGGAGCAAGTATGGCATCGTCTCGCGTAGAACGTGAGTCGGCAGGCCGGTACGCCATGATGCGATTGCCTTCGCTTGCGCGATGCCCTCGTAGTCGTCTTTCCACTTCTCCTTGTCGCCGAAGGACTCCTCGTAGAGGATTGCGTCCTCCATGCTCTCAACCTCGTGAGGCCGAGTGCATGGATTCATGATGACGATGTGCAAGTCCTTGCGCTTCAAGAGGCCGGACTCCATCGCCGCCAGGATGGCCGGACGGACCATATCGACTGCCTTGCGGGCCTTGTCGGCTCCGAGCAGATAGCTTACCGATTTCTCGCCTTTCATCACTTCTCTCCTTGATGTTGGAAAGGGTTTAGTTCACCCAAAAGCCCTGTCGTTGATCGAAGGGTATGATGTAGTGCATCACACGGGCTTTCGGGAACATTGCCTTGACCGCTCTACCCAAATTCTGGGCAAGCCGAGCACGAACCTCATCGGTTCGCGCCGGTTTATCCCAAAGCCCGGTAATCTCGATGACGATTTCGGTTCCGAGGCCGTAAGCCATCATATCCTTCGGAAAGAGGGTGACCATATCCTGTTCACCTTTCAAACCGAGTTCTTTGATGCTGACGGCTGCCCGTACGACCGTCTGATGGAGCTGCCGAAGCCGCTCCTCCGGAAGATCTGCTGGCAAACACCAGAGTTTAATGACGAGCATATCTTTTGCTCCCAGTTGTTGATCTGACAAGCAGCATACCTATAAAATAGTATTTTGTCAACCTCACCTACTGGAGGACGCCTGCCTCGTAGAGAGCTTTCCTGTGGTACTGGGGTTCGAACGTGTGTGTATAAAAAAAACGAAAGCCACCCGTAGGAAGGCCCAACAAGGGCTTCCGTCGGGGTGGCTATTTCACCACGCGCAATTTTGGGGGAGGGATCTTCTCCGCAACGCTACCCTTGCCCCACTCGACATAGAAGTAGTGCTCGAACTTTTCGCCGACCGGCTTTCCCTGGAAAGCATATACATTCCGGACCTCTTCAAACTTGAGGCACCATCCTTCGGCGAATCGCTTCTGCTTCCACTCGCCTCCGGCGGTGGAAATGCAGTTGGTCTCGACGGGCGGATCGAACTTGTAGTGCTGGTTAGGAACGAACCTGTCGTTTCCATCCGATGCATTCGGTTGAGTTGTCATGAGCCCTCCTCGTCGAAACAGTAGTCGCCTATTTCCTTCCGAGCGGAGCTGTTCGCTGGAATGATGCCCCACTCCTCGGGCATGAAGTCGCCGACATCGAGACCGGGACAGTCGGGTTTCTCGACGAAGATGTAGTTCTTGCCCATCTGCCTCACGAGGCCACCGCCCTGTGTTCCCCATACGGGGTAGCCGTACTCTTTCTCCATCGATTTTGCGTCCCTTGGCGCAAGAAAACTGTTTACCTGAAAACAGAATACATGAAAATATAAAAATGTCAATCTTTATCTCCCTGCTAGACACATTTACTTCAACAGGCTCAGTACGGACAGAACTTTGGACCTGCCTGCGCAGGCAGGTTGAATACAAGCAAGGTGGAGAAATTATATTTTTTCGTGCACGTGATGTTAGGACACGCGATGTTTTAACAACGCTGGATTTTGTATACTAGGAACATTATTTTCTAACTATCGATATATATGATTGCACACGTGACCCTCGGAGTCAGTAATTATGAGAAGGCAAAAGTTTTCTATGAAAAAGTTCTCAAAACAGTAGGATATGAATTCACTGAGGATCATCCCGAGTGGAAGGCGGGCGGATTTAAAGAAGGGGGCCATACCAGTTTTTGGATTGGAGAGAAAGATGTCGTTGTGCCGAGCCATGTGGCGTTTGAAACGAAGGACAGGGCATCCGTTGACGCCTTCCATAAAGAAGCATTGGCAGTGGGGTGGAGAGACAATGGCGCGCCGGGGTATCGCAAAGAATATTGGCCGGGGTATTACGCGGCGTTTGCGCATGACCGGGATGGCAACAATGTGGAAGCAGTCTGGTACGATTACGATGCAAAATAATCTGAATTGCAAAAAAGCCACCACACATCGTGAAGCGGTCAGTTTAGGGAACTATTGACTGGTTGGAAGAATATCCATTTCCCGAAATGAGTTTGAGGGAGGTGGAGAAATCACTCGTATAAAAAAGACACCCCGGGGTTTGGCGGGGTGCGATGGTTTCCAAGACTGGTCAAGTAGTGAGAGGAGCAGCCAATGGTGCCCTTGCCTTGCTGGTGAGAATTTCTATGACGTCGCCCCTGATTCGGAGGTTTTCGTTGGTGTCGACTAACTGGATGTCGTAAATAGGTTCTCCCTCTTCCTCATTCCTTCGGTGCCGTTCGGGGTGGCACTCCGGACAGTAGAGATGGCGAACGGCAGGTACGTCACCCATTCCGGCATCCATCGGGTAGCAGTAGATGGAACGCCGACGGACTTCCATGATAATTGAAACACCGTGTTCCTTGCAGAGCAGTTTTCCATCGGGTTGCCAAGCTGCATTAAGAGCAACCCAGGCAAGATCATCGCGAATGGTCAACATTTTTTACCTCTCCGTTCGGCTTGTTCTGTTTCAAAGCTATCCAAGAGGACGTTGAAAGTCAAATTTTAATTCGGTCTATCACGATAGGTGACATTCATTGTACATTTACGAGTAGAAAGATACACTGGAGCAATTAACAGGTAGTTCATAGTAGATATGAAAAAATTCTTTGTTTTGTATAAAGCTCCCATTGAGGAGTTTCAGAAATTGATGGCCACTATGGGTCTCGAACAGCAAAAGAAAAGTATGGAGGAGTGGAG
>MHRI01000025.1:0-3341 GCA_001820935.1 Candidatus Taylorbacteria bacterium RIFCSPHIGHO2_01_FULL_51_15
GACGATGAGCGTCGGGCGCTCCTTACCGTTGTCGAGGAGAAACGGGCGGAGCAAAACAAGAAAAGCGAACAGATGACCTCGCTTATTCGAGATGATCGGAGGCGACTCCTCGTCGAGGAGCTTCGGGCGCTTAAGGGCGGTCTTGAGGAAGAAGAAACGAAGCTAAAGGCGATCATGCTAAAGTGGCAATCGCTCATGCTCGAGGTTCCGAACATTCCCGATATGTCCGTGCCGGACGGTGAGAGCGAGAAGGATAATAGGGAGGTACGGAAGTGGGGAACCCCTGAGGCGTTTGCCTTCACGCCGAAAAATCACATGGAGCTCATGGAGGCGGCGGATCTTGCCGATTTCCTCCGAGGCGGAGACGTGGCGGGCTTTCGAGGATATTTTTTGAAAAACGAAGGTGCACTTCTCTCGATGGCACTCTGGCAGTTCACGCTTGACCTCTTTATGAAAAAGGGCTTCACCTTCATGCTCGTTCCCTCGCTCGTTCGAAGAAGCACGCTTCTTGGCACCGGATACTTGCCGCAAGGAGAAGACGATCTCTACAAAACGCAGGACAAGGAGTACCTCGCGGGAACGGCGGAGGTCGCGACGATGTCGTACTTTTCGGAGTCAATGCTGAAAAAGGAAGATCTCCCGAAGAAGATTCTCGCCTTCTCTCCTTGCTTCCGGCGCGAGGCAGGGAGCTACGGCAAGGACACGAAGGGTCTCGTTCGAGTGCACGAGTTCTTCAAACTTGAGCAGGTGGTGCTCTCGGAGGCGAGCCATGAACAGTCAGTCGCGCTTCACGAAGAGATTACCAAAAACGCTGAAGAACTCTTGCAGGCGCTCGAGCTCCCCTACCGCGTCGTGATCAACTGCGGAGGAGATCTCGGACTCGGGCAGGTGAAGAAGTACGACATTGAAACATGGGTTCCTTCAGAGAACGCGTACCGCGAGACCCACTCATCCTCGTATTTCCATGATTTCCAAACGCGGCGATTGAATATTCGCTACAAGGACGAGACCGGCAAGGCGAGATTCGCTCACTCGCTTAACAACACGGCCATCGCGACGCCGCGCACTCTTGTCGCACTTCTCGAGAATAACCAGCAAGCGGATGGATCTATGAAGGTACCCACGGTGTTGCAAAAGTATGTTGGTAAGGAAGTGATTAAACCTGTTCGCTGATTTTAGAATATCAAATACCAGTCTACGACTATCACACAAATTTCAAATATCGAAAAAGGAAGTCAAATACCAAATGCGAAAGTTAACGTGTTTCTTTTTCGATGTTAGATATTCGAGATTTGATATTTTTAGGCATTAGGTATTCGATATTCGTCATTCGAAATTCTACCCCATGGTTCGTCGTAAAACATTGCGTTCCCCTCGCCTTGCTCGTAAAGAACGAAAAAGAGCGACAAAAAAGGTCATGTTCGTTGCTATACTCGTGGTACTTGTGTTGGGAGGGATCTTGTACACCTTCTCGCGCTCGACCTTCCGTATTAGCTCGGTGGAGATCGTCGGCGAAGCGCGAATTCCAAGAGATCTCATAGAGGGCATGGTAGAGGGCGGACTCTCGGGTACCTACTTTGGTGTGATTCCGAAGTCGCACGCCTTGCTCTACCCAAAATCCGCCATCAGGGAAACTCTCCTCGATAAGTTTTCGGAGCTCTCGAGCGTCTCCCTCTCGCTTCGAAACCTCTCAACGCTTCGCGTCGGGGTCCATGAGCGCGAGCCGAAGGCGCTTTTTTGCGCGCAGGCGTACGGGTGTTTTCTTATGGATGAAACGGGATTTGTCTTTGCCGAGGCTCCAGGCGAAGCGGAGCTGTCGTATTATCGCCTCGAAGCGGCGGCCACCTCGACCCCACTTAGGCAAAGCCTCATCGATCCAAAACGACTTATGGAACTGCTCTCTTTTCTGAAGGCGCTTGAGGACCTTGATCTCGACCCGGTGAGAGCGACGCTTAAAGAGAGAGGTGAAGTTGACGTGGCGCTTCACCTGGGGTTTCGGCTTATGGTGCGCGAGTCCGCGTACGCGCAGTCCCTCACCAATCTTGAGCTATTGCTGTCAGAGGACGATGTGCTCCCTCGATCGGGAAAGCGGCTGGATATAAGCTACATTGATCTTAGGTACGGGAATAAGATTTACTTCAAGCCTGTTAGATAAGCTCAGCTGTGACTTACGAATTCGTTTCAAAGCGTTATACTAATAGGATCCTCCTTTCATCATGACATCAGCCTTGGAACTCCCCATAGCGTATATCTTTTGGCACTACTCTGTCGCGTGGAGCGATCTGTATAAACTGTACAAAAACATCGTATGGTTCCTATGGCATTTCTTCTCGATCGAACTGCTTTTCCGCACGCTTTTCTCTCCTTGGAAGCGATTGCATGAAGTCCCCAGCAAAAACACCGCCGGGTTCTTGGGGAGCAGTCTCCTAAACGCCCTCTTTCGCGTCATCGGCTTTTTGGTTCGTGGAAGTACTCTTTGCGTCGGCCTCTCTGCGATCACGCTTTTCTCCGCGCTCTTTGTGCTCTTCGCTCTCGCATGGCTCTTCGCGCCCCTCCTTATCGTCACGTTCGCTATTCTTGGACTTTTGTCCCTCGCACGTTTCAATTAGGTCCCGCTTCAATCGTATGGAATACGCACTGTTACAAAAAGAGGCGCGGCGCTACAGGGGAGCCCTTCTCGTCGAAGCGGTTATCTCCGAAAGGAAATTGCGCGCTCTCCGGACGCTTTTCGGAGCGCTTACCGCTATCGCGTTCTCTCTTTTCATCGGTCTCTTTTTCGCCGCCTTTCTTCCTCTCGCGTCGGCGAGTGCTCCCTCCTTCTCTGCGTTCGCGCAAACCTATTACCCCCTCGCGGAAGGCGCGTTCTTCCTACTTCTGCCGTGCTTCCTCCTCCTCTCGTTCCTCTACGCGTTTTTTTCCTCCTCATATTTTTTGGACAACGAATCACTGCTCGCCGAGTCGTCGACAGCACCTGTGCTCATTCGCTATGAAGTCGCCCACATCCTCTGGCGCGGAATGAGGGAGCCGACGCTCGACTTTTTCTCCTCTCGATTCGGGGGCGCGGTCGCTCTTCGCGCGGGTATCGGTTCGAAGGAGCTCGTGAGCTTTCTGGAGAAGCGGCAAGTTCCGGGGAAGCGCTTTGAGATTAGGAGAGAAGAGGAGGAACCGATTGATCTTGGAGCCTTCAGCGCGGCGCTTCTCTCCTACGATGAGGCCCTCGGCCATTTTCTCGATAGTCTCGAAATTTCCGCCTCGGATTTCATCGGAGCCGCAAGATGGGTTTCCAGCATCGAAGGGAGTAACAAGGCGTCCCTAAGGTGGTGGAGCCGCGACGCTCTCGG
>MHRI01000025.1:3353-11203 GCA_001820935.1 Candidatus Taylorbacteria bacterium RIFCSPHIGHO2_01_FULL_51_15
CGTCGGCAAGGATTGGGCCTATGGAGAGACGATACTTCTGAAGCGATACGCGATTGAAATGAGCACGCATTCGGCATTCATCTCGATCGGAAAGGGAATACAGAGTACGCGGGAAGTTGATGAGGTTGAGAGCATTCTTTCGCGAGGAAGGGATGCCAACGTCCTCCTCGTGGGGGAGGGGGACGTCTCGAAACTTGCTGTGCTCGCGAGGCTCTCTTCACGCATCAAGCAAGGAGTGGTACTCCCCCCTCTCGCGCATAAGCGCATATTTATTTTTGACGGCGTACCGTTCATGTCCGCGATGAAGGAAAAGGCTCTCTTTGAAACGGAATTTCAGAAACTGCTCGTTGAGGCGGTGCACATCGGCAACATCATTCTCGTCCTCGATCACTTTGACGCGTTTCTTGAAGACGCGAAGGCTCTTCCCTCCGATCTCCTTTCGCTCCTCGATCCATTCCTCGCCTCCTCTCGCATCCAGATCGTGGCGATCTCGGAACTCCAGGCGTTCCGACAGCGATTGGAGCAACAGCAAAAGATTCGAGAGTATTTCGAGCGCGTGCTCGTCGAGGAGGGGGAGAGGGGAGGCGTTATCTCGATGCTTCAAGGGGAGGCAGAGCGTATCGAGAGGGTGGCGGGAGTGCTTTTTACCTATCCGGCGATTCAGGCGCTTGCGGAGAGCTTGGAGCGCTACTTTCTCGAGGGCGATTTGCCCCAGAGGGCGAGCCATTTCCTCCTTGAACTTACCGAGGAGATGGAACGGAAGAAAACGCGCATAGCGGGTAGAGAGGACGTGCTCTCTTTTGTCTCCAAAAAGACGGGAATCGCCGCCGGTAAGCCCGATGGGGATGAAAGAAAGAAGCTTCTTAAACTGGAAGAAATTCTCCACGAACGCATCGTGGGTCAAGAGGAGGCGGTCGGCGCCGTTTCCCGCGCGCTTCGGCGTACTCGCACGGGGCTAGGGTCGCTCGATCGCCCGATTGGCTCCTTCTTGTTTTTAGGGCCAACGGGGGTAGGGAAGACTAAAACCGCGAAAGCTCTCGCGCAAGCCCTCTTTAACGACGAAGAGGCTATGATTCGCCTCGACATGTCCGAATACGCAGCCGTTGAAGGACTCTCACGGCTCATCGGGACCTTCGAGAGTGGCAAGGTTGGCGTACTTCCTGCGCTCCTCCGCGAGCGTCCTTTCGGTGTTCTTCTCCTTGATGAATTTGAGAAGACACATAAGGACGTGCAAGACCTTTTTCTGCAAGTGCTCGACGAAGGATTCTTCACCGACGCGTCCGGAAGGCGAGTGAACGCCCGAAATCTTATCATTATCGCTACATCGAACGCGGGAAGCGATCTCATTTGGAAGACGATACAAGAAGGTCGAGATTTGGATAAAGACGCCGTCGTTACCGACCTTGTCGGTCGCGGGATCTTCCGGCCGGAACTCCTCAGTCGCTTTGACGACGTGGTCCTCTTTCGCCCGCTTCGAGAAGAGGAACTTCGAGCTATCGCAGTGCTCGAGCTTGAGGAGCTCGCAAAGCGTCTGAAGGAGAAGGGGATCGAATTCATAGTTACCGACTCTCTCGTCGATTCGCTCATTCGAGTCGGTCAGGATCCGAAGTTCGGCGCACGGCCCATGCGCCATGCGATACAGGAGAAAGTGGAGGAGACGATCGCAAAGAAGATACTGCAAGGCACCGTAACCGCAGGTTCAAGAATCGAACTCTCCGGAGCCGAGATCGGCTAGTAACAAGAGGGTAAGAGTCAGACTCTCTCTGCCGAGAGTCTGACTCTTACCCCGTAATGGGATACGCCCGGAAGACTCTGGATTTCCAAAAGAAAAGGCGGACAATTACTTGTCCGCCTTGCAAACGGGTAACTCATAGGTAGGAACAAGCCCCAGCTAACCAGTTTGCAAAAATTGTGCGCGAGGTAGACTCATTTAAGAATCACTGAAGATAAAACCTCGCGCATATTCCTTGGCCGTGGTAACTAGATGGAAGAAACACAGCGAAGATAACCGCGGCAAGGAAAAGTCAGCTTGGCAACACGTCAGTAGAAACAGACACGTCATAGCCAAGCGCTCCGCGCAATGCGGAAATTGAAAGGTGTTCGGTAGTTATATACTAGAAGCACCAACCCACTAACCGAACACCTTTTGTTCGCGAGAGGGCATTCTCACCTTAGAAACACGCAGCGATTAGCCCACACGCGGAAATTGTGCGGCGGCAACACTCCAATAGAAACAGGTTCGTGATAGCCGTCGCATCCCTTGCGGGAAATTGTGAAAGAGCTGTTGGCCCCGCGCCGCTGCGGCGCGGGGCCATTTCTGTTTGGCAACGGTCGTCTAGGAACAGAACCACTAAAACCAGAAACAGAAACTTGGTAGTAACCAATAAGAATCAGAGACTCAGTAACCAAGCCCCTCCTTTATACAACAAAAAACCGCGCAATGCAACTAGTGCACTGCGCGGGCGAAGGGATGCTGGTAACGATCTGATAGGAACACCCTCTTTATAACCAACACCCTAAAGAACTACGGGATTTTTCCTTCCGGAGTGGCCTCGACCCCTTCGAGCTTCCACCACGCGGCGAAAAGCCATTCCACAAACTCGCCCAAGGTCTTCCAAAGCGCCATTCTGTGGATGTGAGCTTTGGTGTACTTTTTCTTGCCGCCTATCGGAATTTCCTCCGGATGCCGGGTGCGGTAGTACACCTTGTTTTCGAGGAGCTTCGCTCCCCATTCACTGTCGGGTCTTCGGTTGAACTGATCGCCGAGGAGAAACAGCGCCTGCCTGGCGTCGGGATTCCAACCGCTACCCTCGCCCTTGCGCCACCGTGGAAATCTTCCGTCAGGAAGACAGAAAGTTCCGCAAAACTTTCGGAGCTTCCACTTCGTATCGAACCGGCGGATGTCCTGTATGGCACTGATGAGCCTCGAGGCAATGGCGGGGCCAACGCCTTTTATCGGCTCGAAAAGCTCGCGATACACTTCGACCGCGCGACACGCCTTTTCAAGCGCCTTGTTGCTGTCGTGTTCCTCGACTTTCAGGGCTTCAAGGATCTTGTCGCTTGCCTTGACCAGGTCAAACTGCTTTTCGATCTCACCCTCGGGGAATTTCCCCTCTTCATTGCAGAAGATTTGTCCGATGACCCGTTGCCGCAGTCTCTGCTCGCAGGCGATCCGCGCCTTCATGGCATCGGTGCGCGAACGCAAACATTCGCGCATGTAGGTTACTCTGCGTTCGCGAACGAAGACCGGGTAAAACACCTCGGGCTTCGTCTGGAGAAGCTCGACCAAGGTCGTCTGGTCTGCCTTTTTGTCGTACCCTTTTGTTTCCCGGAACGCCTTGAGTTGCGAGGGTGGACAGCGAAGGACGAGCGCTCCCACTTTTTCCGCCTGCCTCGAGAGCGCGAAGGAGAGGTTATCTCCCAAGCCCCCAAGTGAGAGGACAATGACGTCCTTTTCCTTGAGCCCATCATAGATGGCTGGGACTTTGACCGGCGTGCCCTGCTCATCCTTTTCGACGTGATGGGACAGGAAACCGGAGAGAGACTCTCCCTCCTGAACCGGCCGCATCCTGAGGGGGAAGAGACCGAGGACGAAGTCGAGCTCATCGCGTTCATCTTCGAGCGCGATGAGCGGGCGGAATGCCGGATTGGCCTCATCCGTTTTATCGAACCATGCCACCTTTGTTGGCCGCGCCTCCTCTTCTGCGGTTTTCTTGACGCGAGGGATGATTCCTCCGACCCGCTTTGCTTTTTGTATCTGCTCGAGTATTTCAGCTTTCACTGAATTTCCTTTCGTTGTGGGTTTGGGTGTAGCCCCGCGAAGCGGGGCAGGGTTTTATGAATCCGCTTGCTTTGCACACGCAAAGCAGTCGGAAAATTTCAAAGAGTGCAGCTGGTAATCGGTTTTTAGAAACACACATCTTTCAACCAGCCGGAGAAGTTATAACTTTCTGACTCCTCTCGAAAATTTCGATTTTCAAAATCTTTGAGAGGAGGGCGAGGAAACACCTACTAAGAAGCATGTGTTGTTTATCCTCGCCCGTCCCCACGAAGTTTTGCAGAGCAAAACTTCGGGGGAAATTATGTGAGGAATACTGGCTACAGAAGCAGTAGCTCCAAATCCTCACACATCGGCATAGGCCGAAATTTACAAGGAGCAATTGTGGGTTGAGGAAAGTTCATTATAGAAACATGATGGTCATATCCTAAACCCATTCCCTTTCGGGAAATTAAGGTGGCGGTAAGTAAGTGTTAGAAACATCACCGTTATAACCGCCACCTTTCCCATTACGGGAAATTGTGAAAGAGCGTGGCTGGTAGCTTACACATAAGAATACCAATAAAAAAACCAGCCGTGAGGAATTGCTTCCTCTCAAAAATTTCGATGTTTCAAAATCTTTGAGAGGAAGGCGAGGAAGTCGAGCTATAAAAATATCCGACTAATATCCTCGCCTCTTGCCCCCGCACTGCGGGGGCAGATTTGTAAAGAACTCGGGCGAGGGATCCTCAGTTAAGAATCAAGGAATCGATACCCTCGCCCGTCCCGCCTAAGTTTTGCAAGGCAAAACTTGGGTGGGAAAAGTGAAAGGGGGAGGAATCACATCTCTAGAAACATCTTCTCACTATCCTCCCCCTTATTTTGTCCGCCAGACAATCCTTTCGGCAACTTCATGTTAATGGTATTAACCAAAAGCCGATTCAGATTGAATGACGGACAAATTGTGAAAGAACAAAGGTGGGGGAATCCTTGTTTTAGCAGCATGAACTTGATATCCTCCACCTTACAAAGGTTTGACCTTTGTAAATTTCCGCGCGAGGTATAAGACTGATAGGAACACACATCCGTAAACCTCGCGCGACTCTCCGCCCCGATGTAAATTTATGGAAGGTATGAAGTACCTAGAATCAACAGTGCATTAACCTCATAAATCAAACATGGGACGGAGAGAAAGAGCGGCGCTTAGTATACCTCTCAAAGAAACAAGGTGTTAATAACCAAGCGCCCGATCCGCAAAGGGCAATTCTCTCATAGGACCAATGGATCATAAGCCCTTGCGGAAATTAACGCGGCGGTAGTCGCCCTCAAGAAGCATGGTGGCCAAAACCGCCGCGTCCCTTTTGGAAAGAAGTGGTAGAAGCTGTATAGAAACAGATTGGCCATAACCACTTTCCCCCTTCAGGAAATTTGAAAGAGCACTCCGCCCGAAAGCGGAGGCCGGCATTCTACTTTTAGAAGCAGTGCGTGCCAAACCGGCTTGGCCACACATTACCACATCTACCACTCTAATGTCAAATTCGGTGGGTACTGTGCGGTAATTATATCCTGCGGCAGGGACACACACCTTCTTCTCTTTTTCTTCCTGGAGCGGTAGGATAGGGAAGTCCGATTACATCGGCACCAAAGAAAGCGGGATGTAGTATAACGGTAGTATCTACGATTCGGGTTCGTAGGGTCCGAGTTCAAATCTCGGCATCCCGATACTAACGAGCGAAGAAGATGCAAAGATTATCCTAGACGAACTCCAGTTACAACACGAGGCATAGGTTGCATCAAAAGCCAATGCTTTTTATACTTACAGTGAGTAAGGCTAGGCATTCTTTTTTTAGCTAACTTTTTCGTATGATATCGCACAGTGTACTGTCCAAAAGTCTCACATTTAGCATATTAGCTACACTTTTCCTCTTCTTAGCCGCCAGTGTATCCGCGGAAACAGAGGGAACATCGGCGCAAGCCGGAGCGGAGGTTCGTGTAGAGCAGAATCAAAACAGAAAAGCCGCGCGACAGGAAGTGAATGCCGACATTAAGATACTGAGGCAGGATGCCCTGAAGGGCGTGAAAGACGCGAGGATGGAACTCCGAAATGACGGGCAAGCGGCGCGGCAGGATGCGCGCGAGGCCAACCTCGAGTTACGAGGAGATGCCCGATCAGAAATTGGCAGTATGCGGAAGAATGCCTCCACGACGGGTGAGGACATAGCAAAGAAGCGAGAGGAGATGCGGAAAGCCCTCGAAGTAAGGCGAGCGGAGGTCAAGGAGGCTCTCTCGATTCGAAGGGACGAGTTTAAACAAAAGCTAGAAGCAGAGAGAGAGGTACTCAAAGGGGAAATCGCGCAGAAGCGCACGGAGCTCAAGGAGCGGCTCAAAACTATTAAGGACGAAAGAAAGAAGCTCACGGTTGAAAAACTGGATACACAGTTTGACGCGATCAATGGCCGTCATGTCGAGAGATTCGAGAACCTGCTTAGCCGGCTTGAGGAGGTCCTCCTGAAGATCATTTCGCGAACGGATAAGACGGAAGCGAATGGGCGTAGCGTAAGTGAGGTCCGACTCGCGATTTCGAGAGCGCAAGCATCTCTTGCTTCCGCGCGCATCGAGGTAGCGGCACAGGCGGCGAAGACGTACACAATCACCGTCACGACCGAGGGAGAACTTCGCGCCGCAGTCGAGGCGGCCCGTCAAGCGCTTCGCGGGGATCTTAGCGCCGTAACGGACTTAGTGAAGGCGGTGCATGTCGCGATCAGGGCTGCCGCAACCGCGCTCGCGGGAGTTCCGGGCGTCAACAATGCGGAGGTGGAAGCGTCAGCATCCACTACCGGAGCAGCAAATTAATTCACAAGCTATATGAAAAAACTTGTCTTTGCAATTGTCATCGTCATTCTTATCGTCGCGGCCCTCCTCTTTTGGAAGCCAATGAACAGGGAAGGAGCGGATCTTCCCGAATCGGCCGACACAACCGAAAACATCGAGGAGGATATAGCTTCGATCGACGTCGAAGGGGAGTTCGAGGCTGATTTTGAATCACTCCAGGGTGATATAAATAGTCTCTAAAAAGGGGGATAATAGAGTTTCTGCTGCAAAGATTGGGCTGTTTGTGTTCCAGTTCCTCTTCCTTCCATGCCGTTTACTTACTAGTCCGGAATATCCGGATATAATTAGATATATGATTGTCGTTGATGTTGAAACAACCGGAGTTGATCCGAGGCTTTGCTCGCTTCTCTCTGTCGGCGCGCTTGACTTCGATCGTCCGGAGCACCAGTTTTACATGGAGTGCGCTCCTTTTCCAGGGGCGCATATTGAGAAGGAGGCACTCGCGGTGAGCGGGTTTACGATGGAGGATATTGAGGCAAATAACCAATCACCAAACGCCAATAACCAAAAGAAGACCGACAGGGCGGTGGTAGAAGCTTTTTTAGAATGGATGAGGACTTGCTCGGAGTGGACGCTCTGTGGTCAGAACCCTTCTTTTGACAGAGATTTTCTGCAGGAAACGGCTCACCGCTACCATCTCAACTGGCCGCTCGCGCACCGAACCGTAGATCTTCATTCAGTCGCTTATGGCGATCATTTACAAAGAGGGAAGAGCATACCCCTTACGCACAACCACTCCGCGCTAAATCTCGACACCATACTCGCGTATGTCGGTCTGCCATCGAGGCAGGGAAGTCACCACGCCCTCGACGACGCTAAACTTGAAGCCGAGGCTCTCTCAAGACTGATCCATAAGAGAGGACTGCTAAAAGAATACAGCCAATTTGAAATCCCCAAGAAGGAGGCCAAAGATTAACGCGGAAGAGCGCCCCTCGAAAGCTCTAAAATATGCCTATACATAAGGCATAAAGAGGCATTGACGCATCTCAAAAATCGTGTGGAAGTATTGACAGGGGAGCACAACTGTGCTAGTATATAAGAACGCAATCAGACGCACGTCTGGTTGTTGTTTTTAACCCCAAGGTCACGCGAGATCTAGGAGTATCCTGGAGGCGCCGACCCTCGGGCGGTAATCAAATATAACACTATGATTGAACTTACTACTAGCGTCCTCTTCCTTCTCGGAACGTTCTACGGCGAG
>MHRI01000026.1 GCA_001820935.1 Candidatus Taylorbacteria bacterium RIFCSPHIGHO2_01_FULL_51_15
TCAACGCCCCTTTTTAATAAGCTACATGAGACAAGAGAGATCGGGACGCCGCGCCTTGGCGGAATACTCATTTGGGTATCCGCGACTGCCGCGATGTTCTTTCTCTACCTTCTTGGAATCCTTTTGCCGGAGTCCCTCTTTTCGAAACTCGATTTCCTCAGCCGAGATCAGACATGGATTCCTTCCGTGGCGCTCCTCATCGGAGCATATATCGGCCTTGTAGACGATATGTTTGAAATCCGCGGAGGTGGAGTACGCGGGGGAGGAGGGCTCGCGCTCGGGAAGCGCCTCCTCGTCGTCGGCCTTGTGGGACTTCTTGCGGGATTCTGGTTCCACTACAAGCTCGATGTGGTCGCCATCGGTCTGCCGTTCCTTCCGGATCTGGAGCTGGGCTCTCTCATCATTCCACTCTTCGCCGTGGTCTCCATCGCCGTCTATTCCGGAGGCATCATTGATGGGATTGACGGCCTCGCAGGAGGGATTTTTGCTGTCATTTTCGGCGCGTATGGCGCGATTGCCTTTTTTCAGGATCAGATTAACCTCGCTGCCTTCTGCGCGGCAGTGCTCGGAGGCATTCTCGCCTTTCTGTGGTTCAACATTCCTCCCGCGCGTTTTTACATGTCGGAGACCGGCAGTATGGCGCTCACGCTTACGCTCTCGATCGTCGCGTTCATGACCGACACCCTCGGGGAAGGCGAGGGGATTTTGGTGCTCCCCCTAATCGCGTTTCCGCTTCTCATCACGAGTCTTTCCGCCATTGTCCAGATGGCATCAAAGAAGTTCCTTCAAAGAAAGGTGTTTCTCATCGCGCCACTGCATCATCACTTCGAGGCCCTTGGCTGGCCATCGTATAAGGTGACTATGCGCTATTGGGTGCTTTCCGTTATCTTCGCTTTGCTCGGACTTATTCTCGCGCTCGCGAGTTAATCATTGATGTGATACATGACACAGCTGCCGCTTTCAAAATGGATAGGTTCGAAGCTTCGCGTCCCGCACGGCGTTGATGCTTGGCTTTGGTGGATACTTTTTGGTCTGGTGCTTTCGGGCTTCCTTATTTTTCTTTCGGCCTCAATCGGACTTCTTGCCCGTGATGGAGCTCACTTTGGGAGCATTGCCATCTCGAGACTCTCCGCGATTGCGGTCGGCGGCGCTCTTGCGTATGTTGCCTCTCGATTCCACTACCGGGAGCTTCGGCGGGTGGCGCTTCCGTTACTCCTCGTTTCGATCGTCCTTACCGCTCTTGTCTTTATACCCGGCATCGGCCTGGAGCACGGCGGCGCTCGACGCTGGATATCCGTCTTTGGCCTTTTTTCGTTTCAGCCAGCGGAGCTTTTGAAGATCGCTTTTGTGATTTACGCGGCGGCCTTTTTTGCCTCGGCAAGGGAGCGCGTCGCCACATTTTCGCAAGGACTCGTGCCGCTCGCGCTGCTCCTTGGCATAGCCGGTTTCCTACTGCTCCTTCAGCCCGACACGGATACATTCGTGGTGTTGTTCATTTCCCTCATGACCATGTTCATTGCGGGTGGCGGGAAATTCAGGCACCTTTCCCTTATCATGCTCATAGCGATCGTCGGGCTTTGTGCGCTGGTTCTTTCGCGACCATACCTCAAGGAGCGCATTGTGACCTTTATCCATCCGGCAGGCGACCCGCTCGGCGCCGGATATCAGATACAGCAGTCACTCATCGCGATCGGATCTGGAGGGTTTTTCGGCCGTGGGTTTGGCCAGAGTGTGCAAAAATTCTCTTACCTCCCGGAACCTATCGGTGATTCGATTTTCGCCGTCGCGGCGGAGGAGTTTGGATTCATCGGAGGGGGCGCGCTTATCCTGCTCTTTCTCGCGCTTCTCCTTCGGGGGCTCCGCATCGCTTCTCGCGCTCCGGACACGTTCGGTGGACTGCTCTCGATCGGTATTGTTATACTCATAGGTGCCTCCGCGTTCATGAATATCGGCTCAATGCTAGCGATTATCCCGCTCTCCGGCCTTCCGCTCGCGTTCGTGAGCCATGGCGGAACCGCCCTTGTCATGACGCTTCTTGAAGCGGGGGTGCTCCTCAATATCTCTCGATATCAGAAGTCGTGAGTCGGGAAGATGGCAAAGAGGGAATTGTGTCCTCCCTTAATTCATAATTCCTTATTCACTTTCATTCTTATGAAAATTCTTTTTACCGGCGGGGGAAGCGGGGGACACTTCTACCCAATCATCGCCATAGCGGAAAAGGTAAGAGCCCTCTCCAAGGGAGAGCGCCTTATCGCGCCGGAACTCTTTTTCATGGCGCCCGAACCCTACGACGAAGGCCTTCTGTACGAAAACGGAGTGGCGTTTATCAGAATCCCCACGGGCAAGCTTCGAGGCTATTCCTCATTGAGTAATGTTACCGATATCTTCAAGACTGCCTTTGGAATGCTGAAGGCCTTAGTCATACTCTTTCGCGTCTATCCCGACATTGTCGTGGGGAAGGGAGGGTTTGGAAGCTTTCCGGCGCTTTTTGCCGCGCGGCTTCTTGGGATACCGATCTTTATTCACGAATCGGATACGGTGCCTGGACGCGTCTCCAAGTGGGCGGGGAAATTCGCGCTTCGTGTCGCTGTCTCCTTCGAAGAAACCGCTTCTTTTTTCCCCGCGGGTAGAGTGGCGCACACCGGAAATCCCATGCGAGAGGCGATCCTAACGGGGGGCGGGGCTTCCGCCGATGCGGATCTCCAGCTACGCGGCGAGGGCAAGCTCATCACGGTTCTCGGAGGCTCGCTTGGCTCTACGAGGATCAATGAAGCTATTCTGCAATCGCTCCCCGAGTTGCTTAAAAAGTATGAGGTCGTGCATCAAACCGGACGAAAAAATCTCGCCGACATGACTGCCCGCGCCAAGGTGCTGCTACAAAATCACGGAGGGAAGCTCCGCTACCATCCGTTCGGGTATCTCTCCGCAGGCGAGGTTCGAAGGGCGGGGGAGCTTGCGCATCTTATCGTTTCGAGAGCCGGCTCAACGCTTTTTGAGATTGCGGCATGGGGGAAGCCCTCCATTCTCATCCCGATTTCGGACTCGCACGGGGACCATCAGCGGGAAAATGCCTATACGTATGGGAGGAGCGGGGCGGCGGAGGTGTTAGAGGAGGAAAATCTGACGCCGACCATTTTTCGAAATCAGGTCGAGAGTATTCTCGAAAATGAGGAGCGCGCGAAGCACATGTCGGAGGCGGCGAGTCGCTTCGCGAAAACGGATGCCGCCGAGGTGATCGCGCGCGAGATCTTGGAAATCGCGCTGAAGCACGAGAAGTAGTTGAACTGGTTTCAAAACCTACCATGGCATTATTCATTGAAGCCATTTCGCATCGTCGATTCGCGGTATTCGGTGAAAAATGGGCTTATCCTCGGTCGGAGTAGCCGGCTACACCTTCCTCGTCTACGCCCTTTTTCCCTCGAATACCGCGAATCTTTGGATTGCGATAGGTTTTGAAACCAGTTCTAGAGACTCCGCGCTATTGCCCGAGTGACGATCGTGGTTTAGGATTAGATCCATGAAAGTGATCACTCGCTTCCCTCCATCGCCCACCGGAAACCTTCACATTGGGAGTGTAAGAACCGCGCTATTCAATTATCTTTTCGCGCGGCATCACGGCGGCAAGATTCATTTGCGCTTCGAGAACACGGACGAAGAGCGGTCGAAGAGAGAGTACGAGCAGAACATCCTCGATTCGCTTTCTTGGCTTGGGCTTACTTTTGACCCAATTTGTGACAAACAATATTGGCGGCAAAGCGAGCGCAAAGAAATATATCGAACCTACCTTAAAAAGCTGGTTGACACCGGGAAGGCGTACGTATCAAAGGAAAGTGCGACCACCCTGGAGTCCTCTTCTCCTGACCCCCTCCCTCACCGACTTAGCGTCTCCCGTCGGGCAAGGGAGAGGGGGGCGGAGGGAAAAAGACGGGACGAGGTAATTCGCTTTAAAAATCCGAACAAGAAAATCTCCTTCGAGGATCTCATTCGAGGACATATTGAATTCGATACGACCGAGCTTGGAGACATGGTGATCGCGAAATCGCTCGAGGAGCCGCTCTATCACCTCGCGGTTGTCATTGATGATTCGGAAATGGATATCACCCATGTACTCCGAGGTGAGGATCATATTTCAAACACACCGAGGCAAATACTTCTTCAAGAAGCGCTAGGACTCGCTCGCCCCGCGTACGCGCATATTCCGCTTATTCTTGCGCCGGACAGAAGCAAGCTTTCAAAGCGTCACGGAGCAGTGTCGGTGACTGAATATCGCGATCGAGGATATCTTAAGGAGGCACTCCTCAACTATCTCGCGCTTCTTGGCTGGAATCCGGGGAGCGACCGGGAGATTTTTTCGCTTGCCGAGCTAGTACAGGTCTTTGACCTCTCCAAAGTCCAAAAGGGAGGTGCCATTTTTAACGAGGAGAAGCTCCGCTGGATTAACAAGGAATATCTGAGGAGAGTTGATCCGAAAGAATTTGTGAGGCATATCCCGGAGTCGCTGCTCGCCGGAAAGACGGATATACAGCGTGAGTCTATTTCGGAAATGCTGTTCGACCGCGTAAGCGTATACGGAGACATGCAAACAGGGCTTGACAGCGGAGAGTTCGAATACCTCTCCCGCGACCCGACGTACGAAAAGGAGCTACTCCGATGGAAGAAGTCGGGTGAGAGCCCGACTCTGCATCTGGAGGCGGTGCGCTCGCTTCTTGAAAATCTGCCCGCCGCGTCCTTTAGGAAGTCGCGCCTGAAAGAGGTGATCTTTCCATACGCGGAAGAAAAAGGGAAAGGTAATGTCCTCTGGCCTATGCGGGTCGCGCTCTCGGGAAGAGCGGAGTCTCCGGATCCGTTTGCCCTCGCCGCCATGCTCGGAAAGGAGGTGACACTGCGCCGGCTTTCACACGCGCTCAATTCCTTGCGATAGTTTTTGGAACTCATTAAAATCATCTGTCGCGGTGTGCTACAATTGACCGATGGCGTATGCTCGGATTATTTTTGCGTGGCTTGCTGTTTTGGGCTCCCTCACTCTCATCGGGATGGCTCCTTTTGGCGTGGAGGCCGATACGATTGAGGAATTGCAGAGCAAAATTGCGGAGCGTAATCAAGCCATTGCCGAGCTTGAGAAGGAAATTGCCGACTACCAAAGGCAAATCGAAACGACGGGAAGGGAAGCAAAAACGCTTCAGAGTACGATAAAGGGGATCGACCTTGAGCAGAAAAAACTCTCGGCGGAAGTCAAACTCACCGAGAATCGTATTACGACGGTGAACCTCCGACTCGAGGAACTCGCTCGTGATATCACACTGAAGGAGCATCGTATTCTTAGCAGCAAGAATGCGCTTGCGGAAACGATACGCAATCTCGCGGACATGGAAAGGAGAACGCTTGTGGAAACCATGCTCTCCGGCGCCAGCCTTTCCTCGGTATGGACAGCGGTTGATGATCTAGATCGCTTTGAGAAGAGCGTACATGTAGACCTTTTAATAACGAAGACGCTGAAGACGGGTCTCGAGGATACCAAGACTGAAACGGAAATCAACCGAAAGAAATTGGTAGCGCTTCGGGGGGATCTTGCCGATAAAAACGCGCTTTTGAGTCAAAGCAAGCGTACAAAA
>MHRI01000027.1:0-185 GCA_001820935.1 Candidatus Taylorbacteria bacterium RIFCSPHIGHO2_01_FULL_51_15
CCGAAAAACTCGAAGAAATCGGGAGAATGCTCGGTGGCTGGCGAAAGGGTCTCCTTGAAAAACTCCCACCACAGCAGGGCGGGAGAAAATAGTAAGTTTCGGAACAACCACGAGATAACGATTCTCGGAATTCCAGGCGTTCTCGTTCGAGAAGCGGTTCACGTTCGCGTTGCGGTTGCCGTCAG
>MHRI01000027.1:222-582 GCA_001820935.1 Candidatus Taylorbacteria bacterium RIFCSPHIGHO2_01_FULL_51_15
GTGCCATCTTTTTCACCACCCGCCAACCATGACAGGCTGAATCTTATGCGAGACATCGAAGTCTACGAGCAAGGCGCACCAACTGACTATATTTTTGTTGGCTGAATGTATATCCCCCCTTTTGCAAGACTTACCCGACAAAATTCCCGAACATACATTCGCACACTCACCACGCCGAAGCCATAACCGCGGCATACGCATGAATGCGGAGATAATCATACAAAAAACCCTTTGACTTTGCCAAAATGAATTGGCCAAGAGTCAAAGGGATTAAGAGTCAAAGGATCATATGCTACTGCACGAGAGCCTGTTGCGGAACAACCACGAGATAACGAATCTCGGAACCCCAGGCGTACCCGT
>MHRI01000027.1:588-6240 GCA_001820935.1 Candidatus Taylorbacteria bacterium RIFCSPHIGHO2_01_FULL_51_15
TCGCCACTTTGCGACTCTGCTGCCTCCACCTTGAACAAGAAGAGAAAAACTCTCCAGCCGTCCTCACGAAGCGTCGAACTCGCATGGTTTGCAACCCAATTTCTTATTTCCGGAGTGGTCCAGCAAAGTTGATCGAGGTTGAGTCCAAACCCGCCAAACATTCGCCGGTAATTGGCCGTTTGACGAAGCTCGTACACCTCCGCTCTCCGAGGCCTCGTGGGCTTAGCAGATTTATCGCACCCCCAGTTCCTGAAATTTCCATCGATGTTGTTTCCGAAAAGATCCTTCGCCAAAGCAAGGGTCTCCGTTCCGTTGGTTGGACCAACGTCGAACTCCCGGTCAACGTAGATGCGTGTGAGGCACCCTACCACGCCGGTTGTGATTGAGAGAATCTTTACTCGTGCGGCTAGAGCGGCCGCGGCTCCGATGCTTCCGCCTGCGGCAAGCACGTTTTGTACATTTGATTTGGTGAGAACCCCTTCTCCGTGAAGTTTCTCGAGCTCTGCGAGTGTGATCTTTTCTGCCGCATCCCCAATAACGCGGGCACAGGCTCTTCTTTGTTCTTCGGTTGATGATTCTGCTGATGTAATCAATGAAGTGCTCATTGTTATCATCCTTTCTGTTTTGAGTTTTGTTGTTTCGCTAGCTCGTCGGTGAGTGTAGCGATACCGAAGCCCAAAAAGGCTCTCGTATCGCCACACTCAAAGGCGCTCTGTTGTCAAAAGTCTGTTCGATAGTATAGAACGTCTACCGTGTCCTGTCAAGATATGACTGCAGTATGATCGCCGCCGCGGAGGCATCCAACATGTTGTTTTCTCTTCGACTCTCCGCACGCGCACCTGTCCCCCGACTTCCCTCCTGCCGTCTCCCCTGCGGTCTCCCTGCCTGTATCGAGGTGAGAAACTCCGGTTCGTATTCGACCTTTTTGCGCGTGGCCTTCTCAATCATCTTTTTACACTCCGCCGCCTGTTTTGCGATAGGATTGTCCCTGCCCTTGAAATCTCTTGATTCGCCCATAACGATGAGCTTCACCTTTTGCTCCCTCACGATTCTCTCTATTTCAGAAAGGAGTGCTTTGTCGTTTTTGACAACCGAATACGGAAACGCGAGTGCGCCAGACTCATCCGAGAGCGCGAGCCCGACGCGCTTTGACCCAAAATCAATACCCAAATAACGCATGGCGGGTAGTATAACATCTTTCTTTGATTCTCCCTTTTTAAAGGGAGCACTGCACTCTGGTGCAGGAGGGATTTGAGGAATTGCGAGAGGATGATTTTCTGATAGTATCATCCTACTGGAAGCGTCGGATAATGGTAGTCCACCAGTCTTGTTCAATGAAGTAAGGAGTGAAGCGACTATAGTGAATTAATCCGCCATAGCGCGGAGAGGTGGCAGAGCGGTTTAATGCACCGGTCTTGAAAACCGGAGTATCCGAAAGGGTACCGTGAGTTCAAATCTCACCCTCTCCGCGTTGCGGCGGAAAAACTGGCATCCGAAAGGATATGCGGGTTCGACTCCCACCCCTTCCGCCGGTAGTAAAAACTCCGACCTGCAATTGTGAGCTCACAAAACAGGCAGAGGTTAAAATCATGGAGCATCGATTCAGCCCTATCAAAAGTAAGGAGGAGTTGCTTGAAGCGATAGTCTACGTTCACCTTAGGTGCTTTGCCCTGTGTAGAAAAGTCTTCGACCGTTACCTCCCCGTTTCCGGCAACATTGGGATATTTTGCCACTACGCCAATGAGTATGACTTTCTCACCGGCATTCGCAAAGAGCTCACTGAAGAATCGAACAATTGGAATGGCAAGTACTTCCGATTGCATACGCCAATATCCGTCCCGACGAAAGACGACGTACCGAGAGCGACGTATACTTACCTGTACGTTCGCAAGCCGGATTTTCATACCGAAGTCGGTGACGTAGATTTTGTGTTAGGAAAACAGGCGTTTGAAGAACTCAAAAGACAAGTTGCTGAAAAAGCGACCAGAAACGGTGTCGACCTGCTCTACCGACCGGACCTCGACATGATCCGACTGTCGGAAACGGGTAGTGATGCCCTCCCGTATATTACGACCAAATATATGAGCGAGAATGTGGAACCATAACGAGTATGTACCCCGTCTCAAGCGAAGGATTGAATAAAGAGACAGACGAGGCTGTCTATTTCTACACACCGGCCTTTGATGCGCTGAATAACTTCTCCGCGCACCAAATACCTATCTGGGAGAGATGCTTCCCCACCGCGGAGCACGCGTTTCAGTGGAAAAAATTTAGTGAAGTAGCACCGGACATCGCACAGATAATTCTTGAAGCCGGCTGTCCCGAAGAAGCACAGCGAATCGCTCACGCGCACAAATCAGCCCAGCCGAAAAACTGGCATGAGAGGAAGGTTGCAATCATGGAAGAGATCCTGCGGGCTAAATATTCGGAGCACGAAACGGTGCGCGATGCGCTCAAACGAAGTGGAACTCGGCGTATTTGCGAAAACTCTCCCATTGACCGTTTTTGGGGCATCGGCCCCGATGGCAAGGGAGAAAACATGGTCGGGGTGCTTTGGATGAAGATTCGCGGGACCTCACCTGACAAATAGCCCAAAAAAGGCTAAGATAGGGTTATTAATGCGACAAATACTTCTTATCACGCTCGGCACCATACTGGTCGTGAGCCTTATCGTTTTCGGCTTTACCTTCAATCAAGTTAATGAGGAACGGCTCGACCTCTCGGCGGATTTGCAATACCGAACGCGGCTTCTCGCGGATTCTCTGAAGGAGTCTGTCGAGCCCTCGTACAACCAGAACTCCACAAGTACGCTCCAGAGGATTGTAGACAAGTTTTCGGATCGCGAGAGGATCGTGGGTCTTGCCGTCTTCAACAATCGCGGCGTCCCGCTCGCGAGCTCTGTAGACATCCCCGCCCGCGTGATCGAAAATCCTGACTTCGTCTTTTCCGCACTCGACACGGGTGAAGCGGCGGGAGTATTCGAGAATATTGAAGGGGATTCGCTCTACCTTTTTGTCTCTCCTTTTTCGGAGAACGGCAGTGTGGCCGGCGCGCTTGTCGTCGTACAAAACGCCGCCTACATTGATGAAGCCCTCGCTGATATCTGGGAACGCAACGCCCTCCGGCTATTTCTGCAAATCGTGGTATTTTCAGGCGCGATTGTGCTTCTTGTGCGCTTAGTGTTGTATAACATACTAAAGCGATTCGCCGACTCGATTAAGTCGGCGCGCAGGAGCAAGACATCCCCGACTCATTTTGGCGGCCCCTTCTTCCTCAAACCCCTCGCGAGTGAAATAGCTAAAATGCATACGAGTCTCTATGAGGCGCGCGTCGCGGCAAGCGAAGAAGCGCGCATGCGTCTTGAAAAACTTGATTCGCCGTGGACGGAAGAACGCCTCCGTGAGTTCATCAAAGCGCACGTCAAAGACCGGAAGATTTTTGTTGTTTCCAACCGCGAGCCGTATATCCATCACAAAGAAAAAAATGTCATAACGTATTCGGTGCCGGCGAGCGGTATGGTGACCGCGCTCGAACCGATTATGAAGGCGTGCGGAGGCATGTGGATCGCGCACGGGAGCGGCAATGCTGATAGAGAGACCGCGGATGCGGAAGGAAAACTTGCCGTGCCGCCCGATGAGCCACACTACACGCTAAAGCGCGTCTTTCTGACAGAGAGAGAGGTAAAGGGTCATTATGTCGGCTTTTCCAACGAGGCGCTCTGGCCGCTCTGTCTTATGGCGCATACACGACCGATATTCAGAAAGGAAGATTGGGTTGAGTATCGAAGGGTGAATGGGAAATTCGCCGAGACTCTACTTTCGGAAATTCGTGACGTGCAACAGCCAATTATTTTAATACAAGATCTACATCTTTCCCTTCTCCCAAAAATGATAAAGGAAAATCGCCCAGACGCACAGATAGGATTGTTCTGGCATATCCCATGGCCATCGGCAGAGTCTTTCAGCATCTGCCCCCAACGAAAAGAAATCCTCCTCGGTATGCTTGGAGCGGATGTGATTGGATTCCATACCCAGCAGTATTGCAATAACTTCCTCGATACAATTGGTAAGGAGATCGAATCGAAGATAGATTTCGAACAGTTTTCCGTGACTCGAGATGAACATCAGACGTTTATCAAGCCTTTTCCAATTTCTATTGCTTTCTCGACGGAAAAAGCTATACCCACGGTTACGGCCCCCGATTCAAAAGAGCTCGAGAAATTTGGCGTTCACACAAAGCTCTTGGGACTTGGCGTTGACCGACTTGACTATACCAAGGGAATTCTCGAAAGATTCAAGGGTATTGAACACTTTTTCCTGAAATATCCCTCTTATAGGGAACAATTTACCTTTCTTCAAATCGCTCCCGTTTCCAGACTGGAGGTTCTGAAATACCGCGAGTATGGGGAAGCAGTGACTGCGGAAGCCGACCGAATCAATGTTGCCTTTGGGACTCGCGATTGGAAACCGATCATTCTCCACAAAAAATACTATAATCACGAGATGCTAAACAAACTGTACCAACTTGCTGATCTGTGCCTCATCACTTCTGTACATGACGGTATGAATTTAGTGGCAAAGGAGTTCGTCGCGGCGCGTTTCGATGAACAGGGCGCGCTTATTTTGAGCAATTTCGCGGGAGCATCGAAGGATCTAAAGGGAGCGCTTCTTGTAAATCCCTACAGCGCGGAAGAAACGGCGGAAGCGATTTCCGCCGCGCTCAATATGTCGAAGACCGAACAGCGGCGCCGAATGAAGCTCATGCGCGAGAGTGTGAAGAACTACAATGTCTATCGCTGGTCGGCGGAATTTATCAAAACGGTGACAAATGTAGAGTAGAGACAGAACTATCATGCACCCCGGTGCTCCGTCGTATATCGAGGCGCTCTCCCCCATCATTCGCCATGTGCGAGGTTTGCTTTTGCCGCAGTACGGAAAGGCCGCATTCCACGAAAAACTTGGAGGGAGAGCGCGAGAGGTTATCACAAAGCTTGATCTCGAGGTTGAGAGATTCCTCAAGGACGAGCTTGCGAGTAAGTACCCCGACATCGGTTTTGTCGGCGAAGAAAGTGGCGGGGACAGGAACGCAAAACGATTTTGGTTAGTTGATCCGATTGACGGCACTGAATACTTTATCCGAGGTCTCCCGTTTTGCACTTCCCAGCTTGCGCTTATAGAAAATGGTGGAGTGACTTTTTCCATCATATACGACTTTGTGGGCGATGTTCTCTGCCACGCAGAAAAGGAGAAAGGCGCATTTGCAAATGACAAAGCTTTGTCGGTCAGCACTCGAATGCTGGATGTGTCCCGCCTCTCAACCATGTTCAAACTGCAAGACGCGAAAGCATATGAGCAATATCGAAAGTTGCGTTCCCATTGCCACACCTTCCATGTCGGGGCTTCCGGATATGAACTTGCGCTCGTCGCAAGCGGGAAACTGGACGGAGCGGTGTACTACGGCGGAGCGGGGAGCAAGGACTACGACATCGCGCCGGGGACGTTTCTGATTGCAGAAGCGGGAGGAGTAGTAGCGAATGTGAGTAAACAAACCTACGACTACCGCGACGGCGACTTCATCGCCGCAAACCCGCTCGTGTTTGAGGAGCTCACAAAGGGTTCCCACGCGCTGTTTCCAATTAAGGCATGAGTGGCA